>NZ_JANPLK010000052.1 GCF_031426495.1 Gemmatimonas sp.
TTGGCTCAGCGTCGTCTGGCGGAGCATCTGTTCGAGGGTGCGGCGATCATCGGGAGCGAGCACGAGGTCCATAGTCGGCGTAAACATACCGCCGTCGGGTGCAAGTCTCGTGCTATCCACATTTCACTTACGCTCCACTAGATCTGGGGACTTTGTAGTGTCGGCGACTGATCCTTCGCAATTTGCTGCGGTGAAGTCTGCCGTTCTTTCCCGTATCGCGAACCGCCGCATCTACTCAAAGTTCAACAGCGCGCTTCCGAAAGTGTCTGTTGTGAAGGCGGATTTTTCCATCAGACAGCTGGCGGTATGGCGAGATTCCATCGTGGGTGCACGTAAAGCGTTGCGTTGGACTATGGTCGACTTGGATGAGGGTCGAAACCGAGTTTCGATTGGAGTCGCGAGCGGGATTGATTTTTCGGAGAGATCATCCTTCGCCCTCGAAGTTGCTCGACTCGGCATTCCGTGGCACTCGCTAAATGTGTTCGCGATGGAAGGAGCGAGGCCGACATCCGCAAAGAAGCTGCGAAGCTCGACACCGGCGCATCTGCGAGACAAAGCGGATTCCCTGGCCGGAGGCTATCAGATCTACTGGAACAATGTCGGAGGATGGTCGCGATGCACCATCGGATTCGTTGCAAGTATTTCTGATGGTACAAAGGGGTTTATAAGTGCAGGGCACTGCTCGCAAAGCAAATGGGACACCGATACAACGAGCATGGCGCAGCCCAACAACAATTACGTACCACCCGTCGCGCGCGAAGCTTGGGACATGCAGCCTGGTACTTGTCCATTCTTCTGGTCGTGTAACCACTACAGATACAGCGACGCCAATTTGAGTCTCGTGGATACTACGGTTCGAAAAGTTAAGGTCGGCTATCTCGCCCGGCCCTCCACACGCTCGCTTAATAGTGGCACCGACACAACTATCTCGAACGTCAATCCCTACATCGAAGTGGTTGGAGAGACCTCATCGATTGTGCAAGGCAGCGATATTGATCAAATCGGCGCTGTATCGGGGTGGACATACTCCGAAGTGTTGCACACCTGTGTTACTTGGGACGACTTTCCTTATCCGTTCAATCAACGGACAGGCATTGCGTTGTTCTTACATCGTGGAAAGTGATTACGAGGGAGGAGATAGCGGCGGTCCGGTATTCTACTATTCCGGAGGCTCTGCAACGGCTGCTGGAATTATGGTGGCAAATATTACGTGGCCGTATCATCGTGGAGTCTTCAGCAAGTTCATGTACGTTCGCAATGAGATCCAGTCCAGCGGACTCACGTTTTCTATCGTACCCTCAGGAACGCCTCCAAACTATTACGCGTGGAACGCGAGCATCTCCGGCGCTGCGACGATTCAACCGAATGCGACTTGTCACTATATGGCAAGTTCGAACCTTTCCTACACAACCGTCGTGTGGAAGGTCAACGGAGTCTCAGTAGGTACAAGCTGGGATCTCTATTACTCGTCGAGCTCGTCGTTTGTGCTTGAGGTCGAGTTGTCTGACGGGGTGAACGTCGCAATGACGACGAAGTGGACCTGACCCGATTTGACGGACACATGGTTTACGCTGCTCGCGCCATTTGACGGAGCTGGTCCTCGTACTGTTGCGGACTCACGAAGCCTAACGTGGAGTGCTGCCGCTCCCTATTGTACCAGTGCTCGATGAAGTCCGTCAGGGCCACATTGGCGTCGTGATGCGAATGCAGTACGGTGTGCGCGAGGAGTTCGTGTTCGAGCGTCGCAAAGAAACTCTCGGCCACCGCGTTATCCCAGCAGTCCCCCTTGCGGCTCATGCTCTGCCGCATCTGCTGCTGCGCGAGGGCGGCGCGGTACTCCGCGCTCGCATATTGACTTCCGCGATCCGTGTGCCCGATCAGTCCGGGGGCCGGCTGCCGACGCGCGATGGCGTGCTGCAGGGCACGCAGCGGCAGCGCCGTGGCCATCGACGCGCTCGTCGCCCAGCCCACCACCATCCGCGACGCGAGATCGATCAGCACCGCGAGATAGAGCCAGCCGCTGCGCGTCGGGATGTACGTCATATCGCCGACCCACGCGCGATTCTGGACCGGGTGATCGGTGATGGCGAAGCGCCGCGCCAACAGATTCGGCGCAATGGGGTGCGCGTGTCGCGAGTCCGTTGTGCACACGAAGGCCTGCGGCACGCGCGCCCGCAGGCCGTCGGTACGCATCACGCGCGCGATGCGATGCTTCCCCACATGCACGTCCTGCGCGCGCAGTGCCCGCAGGAGGCGCGGCGCCCCGTAGCGGCCATGGCTCTTCGTAAACGCGGCGCGGACGTGCACGAGCAACCGTTCATCGGCCCGCGCGCGGACCGATGGCCCCTGCGCCAGGCGCGCCTTGGCCTCGTAGTACCCGCTCAGACTGACGTCCAAGGCCCGACACATGAGCTGCACCGGAAACTGGCCCCAATGCGCGGTGATGGCGGCGTACTTGTCGCTCACCGCGACTCCCTCGCGAAATACGCCGCCGCACTTTTTAAAAACGTATTCTCTTGCGCTAACCGCTTCACTTCGCGCTCGAGCCGCCGCACCTCCTCCTGCTCGCTCGGCAACCGGCCCTGTCCAGGAAACACGTCCGCCAGCGGCGCCCCGCCCTGCGCGGCGAGCTGGCGCGCCCACACCCGCAACATCTCGGGCCGCACGTCCAAGTCGCGTCCGATCTGCTGCACGCTGACGCCCTGCGCCCGGCGCTCCGCCATCCGCCGCACCGCTTCCTGCTTGAATTCGGCACTAAAGATCCGCCGCGTCCGCTTGATCGATTTCGCTGCCTTCGCCATCGTCACACCTCCACTCCGACAATCTACGCGGAGTTAGCTTGGTGTCCGGAAAGCCGAGTCAAGTCCA
>NZ_JANPLK010000053.1 GCF_031426495.1 Gemmatimonas sp.
ATCGCGCTGAGAATACCGACGGGAAGGTGTCGCGCTTCACCACGACCGCGACGAGCGCGGCGATCACCAGCACGCTGCCCGCGATCATCATGCTGTTGTGTCGCCCGCCATGCGAAGCCGTCGTGCCACGGCGTGCACTTGCCCCCGTCACTCCACTCGGCGTCGAAACACTATCCAACGACTGCAATAGTTCTTCAGCGTTGGCGGGACGATGCGCGGCATCTTTGGCCAGGCACCGCTGCACGAGATCACCAAGTGAAGGGGAGACATCGGCGTTTCGCTGCGTAAGCGACGCCGGTGTTTCCGAGAGATGCGCAGCAATCATCTGCGCGCTGTTCGTCTTGCCAGCAAACGGATGCGTGCCCGACAACAGTTCATACGCCACAACGCCCCAGGCGTAGATGTCGGCGCGGTGATCAACCTCCGCGCCAATCGCTTGCTCGGGCGCCATGTACGCCGGCGTGCCGATCGAACCGCCGGCTTGCGTCAGCATGGTATTCGCCGCCGCGTTCGCGTGACCGTCGTGCGTGCGCGATGCACTCAGCGCCTTCGCAATACCAAAGTCGGTGACCACCGCCGTGCCACCGGACAGCAAGATATTCTCCGGCTTGATGTCGCGATGCACGACACCCTGCGTATGCGCGTACGCCAACGCGCGTGCAACGTCACGCAAAATGCTGACGGCTTGCGACACCGTGAGCCGCGCACCAGCAGCCACTCGTGCGCGCAGCGATTCACCTGTGACGAACGGCATCGTGTAGTAGGGCAGCGATCCCGAGCTACCGGTACTGAGCACAGGCACGATATTCGCCTGCTGCAATCGTGCGGCGAGTTTCACTTCGCGCGCGAAACGTTCAGCGCTCACGCCTTCGGCTAGCTCAGGCGCGATCACTTTCACGACGACCGTGCGGCCGAGCGCGTTCTCACGCGCGACGAACACGCGCGACATGCCACCGCCGCCGAGTTCACGTTCGAGCGTGTACCCGGACCCAAGCGTGGATTGCAGTTCGGCGCGGAGATCGGTCATCGACGCGGGCTGAAACGAGCAGAATCTACTTCCGCCGACGCTGGCCCACCGGCAGTCACATCCGATACTGGTCGTTGTTCGTCATCGAGTCGAGCATCACGCAGTCGTTGCATCAGCGCGGACAAGGAAATCGCGGTGACGTCGCCACCCATCGGCCACTCGTCGCTGCCGCCGTGCACAACGAACGCAGCGCGCGGTGAGAGATCGTGGCACCCCTCGCGAAACCCCCGCGACACCGTGGGGGCGGTCGAACGCTTGATTTCGATTGCGAACTCGACACGACCGCCACGCTCAAACACCAGATCAATCTCTGCGCCGCGCGCTGTGCGCAAGAATGACGGCGTGAGACCAGCGTCTGCGACCGCAATAAGGTTCTCGATCACGAATCCCTCCCAACTCGGTCCGGCAATCGGGTGACCAAGCAGCGCGTGCGCAGTTTCAATCTCGAGTAGGGCGTGCAGCACTCCGGCGTCGCGCACGTACACCTTGGGTGAGCGTACGAGGCGCTTGCCAAGATTTCCGCTCCACGGACGCAGCCGACGCACCAGCAGAAGATCCACAAGCAAATCGATGTAACGACCCACGGCGGGCGAGGAGACGCCCAGGCTGGATGCAAGTCGCGCATGATTGAGCAAACTGCCATGCCCGTGGGCCAGCATCTCCCACAACCGTCCAACCGCCGCCGCGGGTAGGCGCGGCGCGAACATGGGCACATCCCGCTCGAGGTAACTGCGAAGAAAATCGCGTCGCCACGCGAGGCTCTCACGATCTGAAGGTGCGGTCACGCTGTCGGGAAAGCCACCGCGGAGCCAGAGCGAGTCGACCACGATGCCGGATTCGCCGATTTCACTGACGTCGATCGGCATCATCTCGACATGGGCCACCCGACCGGCGAGCGATTCCGAAGTTTGCTGCATCAGATCGAGTGAGGCCGAGCCAAGCAGCAGAAAGTGCCCGGCTCGTTCGCCGGCAGCGCGTCGATCATCGATGATGCCACGCAGCGTCTCGAAGAGCTCTGGAGCGCGATGAATTTCGTCGAGCACCACAAGTCGGCGCGGTTGGTCGCGCAGAAAGGCGTCGGCGTCGGTCAGCCGACGACGATCGGCTGCACGTTCCAAGTCGAGGTACAATCCCTCAGGCGCTCTCGATCGCGCGAGGGATCGTGCGAGCGTCGTTTTGCCCACCTGGCGCGGTCCGAGAAGCACCACACCCGGCATTTGGCTTAGGCGCTGTTCGACCGTTTCCAGGATCCGCCGAGCAATCATTGTTGCAAATCTAACGCGTCACGTGCGTTTTGCAACATTACTGAGCTATTCTAGGCACGAGTCACACGCCCGCGACGGCCCTGGTTCGATTGGCCGCAGCGACCGTGCGCCTGACGGCGTGTAAGGGCGAACTGAATCACCGCGCGCCGACGCCCGCTTTGACCTGGCGCGCGTACTCCACTTCGTCGTAGTGCCCCAGCGACGCGGCGATCAGGCCGTCGGCGCCGATCGTCCACTCCTCGTACCCGCTGATGCGCACCGCCTTGCCCGTTCCGCCGGGGCCCGTGTTCGTGCCGGTGAGTGTCCAGTGATACACCGGATGCTCGCCATTCGCGGTGAGCGAGTCCATCGCGACGATCATGTCCGGAAACGCGGTCATGAACGCCTGCGCCGACGCGGTGATCGCCTCCCGCCCAACCGCTGGCGCACCCTCGTTGATTTTCAGCGAGCCCCGCTCGGCGAAGTGCGCTGCCACGCTCGCGGCCTGCTGGCTGCACCAGGCGGCGGTGTAGCGAGTGGCGAACTCCTTGAGTACGGAATCGTTCACGGCGGACTTCTCCTTGGGCGCACACGCGTTGACGACGAACGTGAGCGCGATTGCGCGTGCGAATTTGATTGCGAGGCGGCGAGTCATGTGTGATGCCGGAGGGGACGCATGCAGGACCGCGAGTTTCCCAAGCTGAGTGTCGTCCTCACTTTCGCTCCGCACCCGAGCGACGAACGACCCAGATGTTCGCTTCAGTCTGATACGCCCCGTAATACAGCGCGCGACCATCGGGTGCAGCGACAATGCTCCGCATCACGTCAGCAGGATACGGAAGGCTGTCCAGGATTACCCGCCGCCTCAGCGTCTCGATATCCTGCATCACCAGGCGACCCGCCTGCGTGAAGTACACGACGCTCCGGCTGCCGGGCAGGAAAGCCATCTCCGGCCCATCTGCATCGTCGCTCAACACGCGCGTCGTGCCGGTCGCCACATCGAACACCGCATTGCCCTTGTAGTTACCCGCCGGCGAAACAATGCCGCCAGCAATGAATCGTCCATCCGGCGACCACCGAGTGTTGTCCATCCTCCCGATGGGCGTCGTTGGAACGACGAGTGGCGTGCTGTTGCCTGGGGTCATTGGCCAGGGCGCCGTACCGATCCATGTCATGTTGTTCGTCAGCGAGCTGACGAGCAGCCGCTTGCCGTCCGGCGCAAACACCGGGTACACGATCTCGGACGGGATGGCCGTTAGCTGCGTTCGCCCGCTGCCATCGAGCCGAACCGACCACCCGTCATACACGCCGCGAGAGTTCGAATGGAACGTGAGTGCGCTGCCATCCGGAGTGAAGCGCGGGTTCCAGTCGCGGGCGGCATCGTCCGTCACTCGAGTGAGCTCGCTGCCATTCGTGCGCATCAGGAACAGGTCCTGCTGCCGGTCCGGCGCGTTCACGAGCGCGAGCCACTTTCCGTCGGGAGATACATCGAACGGTGACAGCACCGCCGTGCGGCGTTGCAACAGCGTCGTGGCGCCTGCGCGGCCCGTAGTGGCATCGAAATCGATTCGCGCCGGGTTCACGGATTCGATCGAGGACCGGAAGATCAGCGTGTTGCCATCCCGAGAAAGTCGCGGCATCGACATCGCGACATCGACACCGGCGATGACGAATTCGGGTGCACCGCTCGGCCGTCCGGATTCTTCGTCGACGGTGATGCGCCAGACTCCCATCGTGCCCCCGCGATCACTCGCGAAGTACAGCGACCTCCCATCGGCAGCCCACTCCGGTGACCAGTCCACGGCGTCGTCACTCGTCACCTCCACGAGTGCACTCCCATCGGCGCGTACCGTCACCAGATCGCGTCGGCCGCCCTTCACCGTCCAGAATGCAATGCGGGCTCCGGATGGCGACCACGCTGGCTGAAGCGCCTGCTGATTCGAATCCGCCATCTGCAACATTCGCGTCTGGCCGCTCGCCACATCCACAATTCCAATCCGACCCGTGCCCAGAGTCTGATAAGGCGTGGTGGACACTTCCGTGGAGAATGCGACCTGTCGTCCGTCTGGCGACCACGTCGGATTCGTGCCTATGCTCGTGAGACGACGGGGCGACTCGCCTGTTGCGCCAACCACGAAGATGCCACCTTCACCCAGCGCGTACGCGATCTGCTTCCCGTCGGGCGAGTATGCGGGAGACAACTCATCGCGCGTCGTGTCGCCTGCGACCAGCACTGGATTGCGACCACCGACGCGCTGTACCTGAATGTCGTAGGTGCCGCGCGCATTGCTGGAATACGCGAACGACTCGCCATCCGGCGTGATGCTCGGGCTGGATTCAACGCCCGACGCGTCGGTGAGCTGCGTGAACGACGACCACTCGCGCACTGTCGGACCGGACCCCGAGCGTCCGGCCCACCATGCCATGGCAGCAATGGCGATCACGCCAACAAACGCCGCGGCCGCGCGCCACGAGCGCACGCGAGCCGTATTCGCATGTTGTGGACGTGAGGCAACCGACAGGCTTCCCGCATCGCTCAATGCATCTGCAAATGCCGATGCCGTCGTGAAACGATCATCCGGCAGCTTCTGCACCGCCACCATCACCGCCTGCTCGACGTGCGGCGGCACAGTGCTGCGCGTTTGCGTGAGTGGCGCCGGGGGCACCGTGAGCACCCGCGCTACAATCGCCTGCGTGGTTGCGCCGGTGAACGGCGGCTCACCGGCGAGCATTTCGTATAGCACGCAACCAAGCGCGTAGATGTCGGAACGCCCATCGAGCTCGCGCTCGCCCATCGCCTGCTCAGGACTCATGTAGTGCGGTGTGCCGAGGCTCATTCCCGTCTCGGTCATCCGACTTCCGCGGTCTGCCTTGTTGGCCGCCAGCGCGATGCCGAAATCCGCGACGATGACTCGCCCGTCCTGGAGCAGAATGTTTTCCGGCTTGATATCGCGATGCACTACGCCGCGCCGATGCGCGTAGTCCAGTGCGCTGGCGGTTTCACGCGCGATGCGAACGGCTTCTGCAATCGGCAGTTGCTTTTCTCGCACCAGGCGGTCGCGAAGGGTTTCGCCCTCCACGAACGGCATGACATAGAACACCGTGCCATCGAC
>NZ_JANPLK010000054.1 GCF_031426495.1 Gemmatimonas sp.
GTGCTCGACTCGGCGTTACGCACGATCGCGTCGGCGCGCACGGCGTATCGCGCGGATGATCCGTCGCCGATCGTGGCGCCGCTGGCCCAGGCGCTGCGGCAGCTGCGCACGGTGCGCAGCGCGAGCGGGAGTGGCCCCGGCATTCTGATTGCGGGTCGTCCCGGTGCGCCATCGAGCTTGTCGCGCCGCGCCCCCGGTGAAGCGCCGCCGGCGTTGTGGGATGCGCTGGTCACGACAATCGATCGCGCTGAGCACGCGCTGGTGTTGGCGGCCGGTGTGGCGGTGGAAGCCACTGCCACACGCGCCACGTTCCCGGTGCGCGAGCCGGTCAAGGTTGCGGTGAATGATTCACTGCCGGTCACGATCACGGTCTTCAATCGCGGACATGCCGCGGTGCAGCTGGTGAACGCGTCGGTGGCGGGCCTCGGGCTGCGCCCCGGTGAAGCTGGCGACGTGTCGATCGGTCCTGATAGTGCGGCGGTGCTGAACCGCTGGGCGGTGGCGTTTCAACCGAACTCACCGTGGTGGCGCGCGTTCGGTCGGAAACAGCAGGATTGGTTTCAAGCGCCGATCGACGCCCGCACCGAATCGCAGCAACAGGAGCAGCGCGCCACGATGGTGCAGGCGCGACTCATGATCGCCGGTGAGAACGTGATCGTGCATGAGCCGGTGGTGTATCGCTTCGCCGATCCGATCAAGGGCGATCAGCAAGTTCCCGTGTCGGCAGTTCCCGGCATCACGGTGAATCTCAGTAACTCCATGGAGTACATTCGCGCCGGTGTTCCGGTGGAGCGCTACGTGCCGGTGCGCATTCAGTCATCCTACCCGCACGACACCAAAGTGCAGGTCACGCTTGAGCTGCCAGAAGGTCTGAAGGCCGACTCGGTGGAGCGGGTGCGCACGCTGGGTCCTGATGGGGTCACCATTCTCACCTTCCGCGTGCGCGGTATGGTGAAGGAAGGTCGTCTTGAATTGGTGGCGCTGGCGCTTCACGACGGTGCCATGAGCACCAACAGCGTGTACAACATTCAGTACGACCACATCACACCAATGCGCTTGTACGGTGGCAGCGGCATGTACCTGTCGGCCGTAAACGTGAAGCTCCCGCCGCGTGCCCGCGTGGGTTACGTGAAAGGTGTCGGTGATACCGGCCTCGAGGCGCTCGAGCAGCTCGACATCGCGGTGGAGAAAATCGAGCCGTCGATGCTGACCAGCACCGACCTGTCGCGCTTCACGAGCATCGTGGTCGGACCGCGCGCGTACGAAGCGAGCGACGTGCTGGTGCGCAACAACGCGCGTCTGCTCGACTACGCGAACAAGGGCGGCACGCTCGTCGTGCAGTACGGCGCCCAGGATATGAACCGCTTTCCGGGTGTGGTGCCGTATCCGATGCAGTGGGGCCGTCCGGCCGCACGCGTGACGATGGAGCAGGCGCCGGTCACGGTACTGCAGCCCACGAATCCGCTGCTGGTGGGTCCGAATCGTATCGGTGCCGCCGACTGGGCCGACTGGGCGCAGGAGCGCGCGACGTATATGCCCAGCACATTCGACAAGCGCTACACGCCGCTCCTGGCGATGAACGACCCGAATGAACCGGTGCAGCAGGGAGGCTTGCTCGTGGCTCCGCTGGGCAAGGGGCGCTTCGTGTACGTCACGCTGGCGCTGTTCCGGCAGTTGCCGAACGGCGTGCCGGGCGCGGCGCGGATACTGGCCAATCTGATCAATGGACAGCCGACGGTGCAGCCGCCAAAAATGTAGCGATAAGGGCATTCGCCACTCTGAGCGTTTTACTCCCTAGGTAGCAGGAAGGAGGGTATCAGGAGAGAGGAAGCAGGTGAACGGCGCGCAGGTCAACCTGCATCCTCTTTCCTGATACCCTCCTTCCTGCTACCTAGGGTGTTTGCAGTTTCGTCGTCGGCCCGAAACTCAGCACTGACCCCACCACCACCACCACCACCGCCCCGATCACGTTGTGCCACAGAAAGCTCACACTGGGCACACCGAATGACACCGCGGCTACGGCACCCATGCCGCTGAGCAGACCGACGAATGCACCGAACGCGCGCGTGCGCGGAATCATGGCCAGAATGAACACGCCCAGAATCGAGCCGTAGAAGAACGAGCCGAAACGGTTCACGACTTCGATCAGTGAGCCGAGGTTGGCGGCGTACACCGCCACCACGCAGGCGAACACGCCCCACAGCGCCGTGGCGGCCTTGGAGACGAACAGGAAGTGTGCGTCGCTGCCTTCCTTCCGGAACCAACGCTGGTAAAAGTCCACTACGCTCGCCGTAGAGAGCGAATTCAGCTCGGCGGCAATGCTCGACATGGCGGCCGCCAGCACGGCGGCGAGGAAGATGCCGGCGAAGCCCAGCGGCAGATGGTCGAGCACGAAGCGCGGAATGATGTAGTTCACGTCGCGCGACGCTTCACCGGTCACTCGGCCGGCGGCGGCCAGCGCGTCCTTGCGCACCACGTTCACCGAAGAGTCGGCGCTGCGGAAGGCGAGCAGCGCACCGGTGGTGGCCGCCTCCGCGCCATTGTCGATATCGGTTGACGCTTCGCGCGCGGCGGCCGCACGCTGGGTGATCGCGGTCGTGTAGCGCGCCTCGAGGGCGGCGAACGTGGCCGGCTCTTTCTGTTGCACCTGCGCGCTGTGCTGCGGATTGAACAGCATCGGCGGTGGCGTGAACGTGTAGAACAGGAACACGAGCACACCGATGAACAGGATTAGCGCCTGCAGCGGAATCTTCCAGTAAGCGCTCATCAGCAGCGAGCTGCGGGCCTGATCGACCGACTTGGCCGCCAGATAGCGCTGCACCTGACTCTGGTCGGTGCCGAAGTACGACAGCATGAGGAACGTGCCGCCGAGGATGCCCGACCAGAAGGTGTACGTCTCCGACAGGTTGAACGAGAAATCGAATACGCGCAGTCGACCGGTAGCGCCGGCGATCTCGAGCGCGTTGTCGAGTGGAACGGGCATGCGCATGATGAGCACGACGACGATCGCGATCAGGGCACCTACGATCACGAACATCTGCTTCACGTCGGCCCAGGTCACCGCCTGCACGCCGCCGAGTACGGTATAGATAACCGTGGGAATGCCAATCAAGGCCACGCACCAGGTGATGTCCCAGCCGAAAATGGCCGACAGCACCACGCTGGGGGCGGCGATGATGGTGCCGCAGGACATGCCGCGCGAGAGCAGGAAGAGGAAGCTCGTCAGCGAGCGCGTCTTGGCGTCGAAGCGCTTCTCGAGGAACTCATACGCCGTGTAGACCTTGGCGCCGTGGAGGAACGGTACGATCGTGACCCCGAGGATCACCATCGCGATCGGCAGCCCGAAGTAGAACTGCACGAAGCGCAGGCCATCGGTGGCGCCCTGGCCGGTGGTCCCGATCAGGGTGACGGCCGAGAGCTGCGTAGCCATGACCGAGAGTCCGACCGCCCACCACGGCAGACTGCGGTTGGCCAGAAAGTAGCCTTCGATGTTCGTGGTGCCGCGCGTTCGCCGCAGGCCGTCGAAGACCACGACCACGAGATACACCGCCACGATGGCCCAATTGATCCAATGCATGAGGGCCTAGAGCGGCAGCAGGGTGTATCGCGACTGCAGCAGCCACAGCAGCGCCAGGGTGACGGCCTGAATGAGCAGGACCCGCCAGAGTGTGGTGCGAAACGGGGTAGACATGGAACCCAAGCTACTGGCCGAACGGGGATCACGCTGCCCGGCCGCCCGGGAAACCGTGCGGTTCGTTTGACGGGTGGGACCAGTCGTCGCTACTCTTGTCAGAGCAGGATGCTCGGGAATCCAGAGTGTGAGTGTACCCCGATACGCGACAACGACGTCGTGCGTGGGTCGCGGCGACATGCGAGCGGCGAGAGAATGGCTGACCCGAGTCTGATTGACCAGGCGAGATCCCCCGTAGGCACCGCGCCCGATCCGGTGCGGGCCACGGCATTGCTGGAGGCCTTGCCGGCGGCGGCGGCGCTGTTCCGGCGTACGGGGATGCTGTACGCGGTCAACACACTTGGGCGTGAGTGGTTCGTGGTCGACAACCGCGCGCCGCTGGCCTCGCAATCATGGAGTGTCGTACTGCTGCCACTCGGGTCGTCCGGTTCCGCGCTGCTGGAGCGCGTTGCTTCGGGTGAGTCGCCCACTACGCAGCAGGTGCCACTCGGTCGCGACGGTCGGGTCGCCGATCTGCGCGCCGTGGCGTTCGACGACGAGTTGTTGCTGCTCACGGCGACGGTTACGGCGGCGGGCGACGAGCAACGCACGATGTCGGCGCGGGTGGATCGGGAGCTGTCGGCGCTGATGATGCTTACGCCGTCCTCGGTACGGATCACCGACGTGGCGGGGCGCATTGTGCAATCGAACGGTGCGGCGGATCTCGAGCATGCCGCGCATAGTCCCGCCACCGTGCGCGAGCTGTGGGAGCTCGATGCGCCGCACGACGTCGCGAACAATCGTCCGCTGTCCTTTCTCGATGCACCAGCCATGCGCGCGCTGGCGGGCAACCTGGTGCGGCAACAGCGGCTCGAAGTGCGTCGGTTGGGCGCGCAGCGGGTGATCGAGTCGAGTGCGGCCCCCATCCGAAATGGGCAGCTCGAGGTGACGGGCGTGGTCCTGCTCGATCGTGACGTCACCGAGCACGATCGGCTCGAGCGCCAGTTGCATGAGCGTCAGGGACGTGAAGCGGAACTGCAGCACCAAGTCACGCACGAGCGTGAGCATCTCGAACGATTGGTCGAGGAGCGGTCGCGGGCGCTGATCGCGTCGCAGGAAGATCGCCTGCGCGATCGTCGTCTCACGGCAGTCGGGCAGTTGGCGGCCGGCGTCATGCACGATGTGAACAACGCCCTCAATCCGATCATGGCGGCGGCGTATTTGCTGCGCCACTACGCCGAGTCGCCCGATGCTGTGCGCGACTACGCCGATCGCATTCAGAAGGCGGCCGAGATCGGGGCCGCGACCGCGTCGCGTGTTGGGCGCTTCATTCGTCAGGAGCCGGTACACGCCGGTGGCGACGAGGCGCTCGACCTCTCGGCCATGGTCGAGGAAGTGCTCGATCTGACGCAACCAATGCGTCTGCGTCGGTCCAGTGACGCCGGTGAAGTCGTGATCGTGCGACAGTGTGCGCCCACGGTCAGCACGCGTGGGCTTCCTGGCGAAATCCGTGAAGCGCTGCTCAATCTCGTGCAGAACGCGGTCGACGCGATGCCGACTGGCGGGACGCTGACCGTGCGCACGTTTGAAGAGGGGGCGGATGCCTGTCTCGCGATCCGCGACACGGGAGTCGGCATGAGCGCCGATGTGCGCGAACGGGCCTTCGAGCCGTTCTTTACCACCAAAGGCGCGAAAGGCTCAGGACTGGGGTTGGCAGAGGTGTACGGCATCGCCCGCCGACATCGGGGCACGGCGACCATTTCGTCGGTGCCGGGGCGCGGCACCGAAGTGACCCTGCGACTGCCGCGCGCCGTGGGCATCGAGACGGCCGATGCGATCCCGGACGCCGCGTTATTGCCGGTCATTCCGCACCATATCCTCGTAGTCGAAGACCACGACGACGGTCGTGAGTTCCTGCGGCGCATCCTCATGGCCGACGGGCATCATGTGGATGCCGTAGCAACTTGTGCCGAAGCGCGAGAAAAACTCGCGTCCGGCGCTGAAATCCCGTACGATCTCATGCTGACGGATGTCGGACTGCCCGACGGGAGCGGTTGGGACCTTGTGCGGTATGCGCGTCGCAAGGTGCCCGACGTCCGCGTCGGGGTCATTACCGGCTGGGAACCCATTGCTGATACCGGCGAGTCGCATGGCGCGGAATTCATTCTCCGCAAACCGTTGCGCGCGGCCGAATTGCAGGCTCACATTGCGGGACGCTCTGCTCCCGCTTCTACAACCGAGTAAGAATATGTCGGAACTGCCGTCGACCATTCGCGTGCTGGTGGCCGAAGACAACGCCCTCGAGCGGTCTACCCTCGTCGACCTCCTCGGCGCGCTTGGCCACATGGTGGTCGCTGAAGTCGAAAGCGGAACGGAGGCGATCGAGAAGGCGCAGCAGTTCACGCCTGATGCGGTGTTGCTCGACATGCACATGCCGGGCGCCAGCGGCGTGCAGGCGGCCGAAGAAATTGCGGCAGCCTTGCCCGGTACGGCGGTGGTGCTCATCACGGGCGATCTGTCGCTCACGCTCAGCACGGCTGACGTGTTGCGCAGCACGGCCGTGGCGTTGTTGCCCAAGCCGACGCCGCCGACCACGCTCGACGCCACGCTGCGCATGGCCGTGACGCGCGCCCGCGAGCTGCTCGCCGCCCGCCGGGAAGCCGCCGAGGCCAAGGAACAGCTCGAGAACCGCAAGCTCATCGAACGCGCCAAGGGCATTCTCATGCGTCGCACCGGCAGCAGCGAACAGGAAGCCTACCGCATCATGCAGCGCTCGAGCCAGGATCGCAGCGTGCGCATGGTCGATATCGCGCGCGCTGTCATCGAGAGCGAACCTGGCATGAAGGTGTAGTCAGGAGATTGGCTTGCCTGCATTGGGGCCAGCCACCTGCTTCACCAGTTCGTACAGGAAATCGAGTCCGTCGTAGAAGCTTTTCACACGCAACTTCTCGTCGCGCCCATGCGCGTTGGTCTCGCCGGGCGACGAGAAGATGCCGCTGACGCCGTAGGTGGGAATTCCCACGGCGCGCAGCCGATAACCGTCCGTGGCCCCGGTGCTCATGGTGGGAATCACGGGCACACCGCCGAACATCTTGTTCGTGAGTTGCGTGGTGGCTTGCAGCAAGGTGGCGTTGATCGCGCCCGGCGCGCCGTCTTTGCGATCCTCACGCGAGCCGGTGACTTTCACCGTCGCGTCACCGATCACCTGCTCGAGCGCGGCCTTCACCTGCGACCCCGTGCTCGTGGGCGCGATGCGGCAATTCACATTCGCGGTGGCCGTTTGGGGGAGCGCGTTGTTGGCGTGTCCGGCAGAGAGGCGCGTGGCCACGCAGGTGGTGCGCAGCATCGAGGCGTAGCGCGGATCGGTGGAGATAATGCGGGCTGCGGACGTATCAGCGGGATTAGCCACCAGCGCCTTCATCGCGACCGCCAGCGACGGCATTTCCACCTTGGCCGTCTGCTCGAAGAACGGGCGCGTGATGTCGTTCAGTTCAACCGGGAACGTGTACTTCTCGATGCGGGCCAACGCGTTCGCCAGTGAGTAGATCGCATTGTCCTTGCGCGGCACGCTCGAGTGGCCGCCGGTGTTGAGCACCGTCAGCGTGAAGTCGTTGTACACCTTCTCGGCCGCCTGAATGGAATGAAACAGCGGCTTGTCGTTCTGCAGCGTGCCGCCGCCCCCTTCGTTGATCGCATACTCGGCGTCGATGAGCTCGCGATGATTGGCGATCAGCCAGCTCACCCCGTTGTCGCCACCACCTTCTTCGTCGGCGGTGAGCGCGAGAATGAGATCGCGCTCGGGCACCCAGCCCTCTTTCTTGTAGCGCAGCACGTTGGCGGTGAGAATGGCCGCCATTGACTTGTCGTCGGCCACGCCGCGTCCAAGGAAGTAGCCGTCCAGTTCGGTCATGGTGAACGGGTCGCGCGGCCAGTCGCTGCGGATCGCGGCCACCACGTCGAGGTGGGCGAGCAGCAGGATCGGCTTGCCGCGCCCTTTTCCGCGGTAGCGCACGATCAGATTCTGCTTCGCCGGGGCGCTGACTGGGCCCACCAGGCGAATATCAGCGGCCGGGAAGCCCGCAGCCTTGAAGCGCGCCGCGACGGCCTGCGCGGCCTTCGTAACCGATCCCACGGAGTCGACGGTGTTGATCTCGACCATCTCTTTGTAGATCGCGCGCGCATCCTGCTGCGCCGGCGTGAGCGTGGTCGGGGCGCCGGGTGCCTTCTGGAGGATCTGGGCGGACAGTGCGAGCGGGCTCGTGACAGCGACGGCGAGGGCGACGGCCAGAGCGGGACGGCGGAGCAGGGACATGGTCAGGAAGGCTCCAACGGCGAAACGTGAGGGACGGAGCGCACCGCAGTGGCACGGACCGGTCTCTGGAAAGCTAAAGCGATTTCGTGGCGGCGGCGCTCAGCCAACGGCGTTCAACAGGACCGCAGTCGGCCGCGTAAGTTGCAACGACCGTTGGTCCGTACCGGACACGCCCAGGGCACGCCTGTGGGCGGTCCGTGTCTCCTCCCGCCCCGCTCATGATCTGCTCATGACACGCTCTCGCCGCGATTTTCTCAAGGCCAGCGCCGCCGTGGCTGCCGGTGGTCTGGTCGCTACGCGATCGGCCTCCGCGCTGTCTCCGTCCGGCTCGCTGATCGCCGCCCCCGGCCTCATTTCGTCCGACCTGCCGTCGGTCGATGACCCGGCCATCAAGGCCCTCATGCAGGCCGCGCTCGACGTCGCCAAGTCCGGCGGCGCCTCGTACGCCGACGTCCGCGTCGCCGCCCGCCGTCAGCAGAACGTGAACACGCGTGATCGCATCGTGCAGGGGGTGAGCGACACCGACACCTTCGGACTCGGCGTGCGCACGCTCGTGGATGGCGCGTGGGGCTTTGCCGCCACCAGCCGTCTCGACAAGGACTCGGTGGCCACCGCCACCCGCGCCGCGCTCGAACAGGCCCGCGCCAACCGCGCCAGCCAGCTGCGTCCGGTGCAGCTCGCCCCGACGCCCGGCAATCAGGTGGGCGAGTGGAAGAGCCCCATCGAAACCGACCCGTTCACCGTCGCGATCACCGACAAGGTGGCGCTGCTGTTGGCCGTCAACGAATCGGCGCTCAAGGTGAAGGGCATCCGGAACGTCACCTCGAGCATGTTCTTTCTGCGCGAAGAGAAGTCGCTCATGACGAGCGACGGCTCCTTCCTGGTGCAGACGATTTATCGGACGTCGCCGAGCATGTCGATCACGGCGGTGTCGGCCGATTTCTCCGATTTCCAGACGGTGCAGAGCAGCGAAATCGCACCGATGGGATTGGGCTACGAGTGGGTGATCAACTCGAAGATGGCTGAACGCGCGCCCAAGTGGGCCGAGCTGGCGGTGCAGAAGTTGAGCGCCAAGCCGGTGGAGCCGGGTCGCTACGACCTGCTGCTGCACCCGTCGAACCTGTGGCTCACGGTGCACGAAGTGATCGCGCACCCCACCGAACTCGATCGCGCGCTTGGCTTCGAAGCCAACTACGCCGGTACGAGCTTCATTGCACCGCCAGCGCAGGTCCTCGGCAAGCTGCGCATCGGATCCGACCTGTTGAACGTGGTTGGCGATCGCGAGCAGAAGGGATCGCTCGGCGCCATCGGCTGGGACGATGAAGCGGTGAAGCCGGTGAAATTCGACATCATCAAGAACGGCGTGTTCGTGGACTATCAAACCACGCGCGAGCAGGCCACGATGATGACCGATTATTACAAGAGCGTGGGTAAGCCGGTGCGTTCGTACGGTTGTTCGTACGCGCAGAGCTGGGCCGATGTGCAGTTCCAGCGCATGCCGAACGTGAGCATGGTGCCGGGCAACACCGACAACACGTTCGAGAGCATGATCGGCTCGATGGACAAGGGCATCGCCATCGTGGGCGACGGCTCGTTCTCGATCGACCAGCAGCGCTACAACGGACAGTTTGCTGGCCAGATCTTCTACGAAGTGAAGGGTGGCAAGATCGTGGGGCAGCTCAAGGATGTGGCGTATCAGTTCCGCACGCCCGACTTCTGGAAGTCGCTGAAAGCCATTGGCGGCCAGAAGAGCTATGAACTGGGCGGCGCCTTCGGCGATGCCAAGGGACAGCCGGGCCAGTCGAACTCCGTGAGTCACGGCTGCGTACCGTCACTCTTCCAGCAGACCAACATCATCAACACCGGGAGGAGAGCGTGAGCGAATTCGGCCCCCGTTCTCTCTATACGCCGGCGTACGCGCCCGCGGGCATTCTGACGCGTGCCGAGGCGCAGGAGATCGCGCAGCGCGCGCTGCGTAACTCGCCGGCGGAAGAGACACGCGTTTCGATCAATAGTGCGGCCCGCGCGGATACGCGCTTCGCATTGAATCAGGTCACCACGTCAGGCGAGAATCAGGATACGCAGGTCACCATCACGGCGTATTCCGGCAACCGTGCGGCCAGCGTGAACACCAACCGTCTCGACGAAGCCTCGCTCGCCGCCGCGGCGAAGCAGGCATATGAAATCGCCAAGCTGGTGCCGCCCAATCCGGAGCGCATGCCGGAACTGGGCGCGCAGACGTATCCGGCACCGCGCGAGCGAAGCATCACGCTGCCGTCGCCGACCGAGCGCGCGGCTGCATCGAAGATCGTGACCGAGCTGGCGCGTGCGAACGAGTTGATCGCCACCGGCTTCATCGAATGTCGCGCGTCGGCCACGGCGCTGGCGAACTCGAAGGGCCTGTTCGCGTACGACTCGAGTTCGACGGTCACGATGACGACGACGGTGCGCTCGCCCGATGGCACCGGCTCCGGCTGGGCCTGCACCGACGGCAACACGTTCTCGGATCTCGATCCGGCGCGCGTGGCCGCCACGGCCGTACAGAAAGCCAAGGACTCGCGCAGTCCGGTGGCGATCGAGCCAGGGCGCTACACCACGATTCTCGAGCCCACGGCGGTGGGGAATCTTGTGCAGCTGATCGCCAATGCGATGCAGGCCCGTTCCGCCGATGAAGGTCGCTCGTTTTTCTCAAAGCAAGGCGGCGGCAACAAGATCGGGCTCAAGGTGGTCGACGAGCGCGTCACACTGCTCTCCGACCCGGCCGATTCGCCGAGTACGAGCGGCGGCTACGACGGCGACGGCATGCCGCTCGAGAAGGTCACGTGGATCGAGAACGGTGTGGTGAAGAACCTGAACTACGACCGGTTCTGGGCGCAGAAGCAGGGCGTACAGCCCACGCGTTCGGGCGGCCGCGGTGCGTTGCGCATGCTTGGCGGCACGACGAGTGTGGCCGACATGATCAAAGGCACGGAGCGCGGCATCCTGGTCACGCGCTTCTGGTACATCCGTGGTGTCGACCCGCGTACGATTCTCTACACGGGCCTCACGCGCGACGGGACGTTCCTGATCGAGAACGGCAAAGTCACGCGCCCGATCAAGAATTTCCGCTTCAACGAGTCTCCGATCTTTTTCTTGAACAATCTGGAGGCGATGGGCCCGACGATCCGCATCAACGCGTCGGAGAACCTTGGCGCCGGCGGGGCGGTGTATATGCCGCCGATCAAGGTGCGGGACTTTACGTTCTCGTCGCTGTCGGATGCGGTGTAGGCCGCTGTAAGCTGCGGGATCGCGGACTGCGAACTCCCTAGTGAGCAGGGGGGAGGGTATCAGGAAGGAGGATGCAGGTGTGTTTCAAGGGGTCAGAGTCGTTTGGACACCACCGTGAAACAGAGCGAGCGCCGGGAAGAGAGGTTTGAGTGCGGCGGGGTGGCGCGCCCCCGGGGGGGGGGGGGGGTTGGGGGGGGGGGGGGTCGGGTGG
>NZ_JANPLK010000055.1 GCF_031426495.1 Gemmatimonas sp.
CTGATTTGTCCGCGTATACCCAACGCGATCTCGATCGGGTCGCCCACGAAGTGAATACGCGTCCGCGAAAAACCCTCGGCTTCCGCACGCCGGCAGCTATCTTCGCTGAGAGCGTTGCACCGACTCGTTGAATCCGCCGTGTATAGTGCACAGAACTCAGCCAACACAGTGTTCAGTGTCGAGCGACTTTGATGATGTAAAAGCGCACGGGCCCTGTCGACACGATCGACAGGGCCCGCAGTTTTCCAAAGAGGCTCGACACTGAACACTGTCGTTGCTGAACTCCGAGCACTCTACACGGTCAGACGCCTGAACTCTGACCACTCGGCACTCAGCACTGATCAGTGCCAACCCGCTATTTCCCGCCTTTGACTCGAATCACCTGCGTCGTGCTGTCCGTCATTCCTGCCCCCGACACCATCAGCGTCAGCTGGTAGTCACCCGCCGGAACCTGCGGGAAGTTGATGGTCAGGCTGCGTCCCGGCCCGCCATCGGGGCGACCGTTGTCGTTGTACTTGATCGACACCGGCGTCACGGATTTCGAGAGACCGAACGAGCTGCCGAGTTTCTGCATGAAGCCGGCGCCCACGCGCGTCGCCCGCAGCGACACTTGCAGCGGCTGTCCCGGTGATGCCTGACGGTACATCTCCCAGTAGATACCGATCGACGTACCACCCTCGATCTCGTTGCTGCCATACGCTTGCAGCGCGTTGCGATCGAGCATCGGCGTGGCCGATACATCGCCGCGCTGCAGCAGCAAGTATTCCGACAGGCGTGTACCAGCCGGCAACGGCGTGATCACCGTACGCACGCGCGCGGCGCGCTTGCCGACCGGCGCCAGCACTTCGAGACTGGCCAGCATCGGTGACGGGACCGGCAGCAGGAGTGCGCCGTTGGCTTGCGCGCTATCGCGCTTGGCCTGCAGCGGCTCGCGTCCATCGAATGCATCGAGCGTGAGCGCCGCGGTGTACGGCGCACGGCCCATCTCGAGCTCGCGCATCAAGCGGTATCCGCCAGCCACGATCGTGGTGTCACCGCGCAAGAAACGCGCAAACTGATTCGGCAACGCGCCGAAGCCGGTGGCAAAGCGCGGAGCGTAGCGCATGCGCGCCTTCTGGCGTCGCGGATTCCAATCGCCGGGGGTGGCCGACAACGGCTTGGCGATCGCTTCGACCGTCGCCATGAAGTCGTAGCTCGGCGTCGGTTCGTGGCCGATCACCGAGGGCGGACGCGGATCGGCCACACCACCGTTCTGCACCGACCACGCCGTGGGCCAGCCGTAGCGCATCTGCGATTCGAGCAGATCGTCACCCCACTGTAAATCGTACGGAATGCGGGCCAGCGAATGCACGCGCGACATCGTGCGTCGCGCGTAGAGTTCGTTCTGAATGTCGTTGGACGGAATCATCCACAGCGGCTGCGCGAGACGCAGCACGCGCGCGTTCTCGGCGGCACGGTTGGCGCACGGCGTGGCCTTGTACGCCGCGTGCACGGTGGGATCGAGCCACCAGGAGAGGTCGGTCCACGTGCATTGTTGCGCGACCGGCATCGCGGCGAGCGCGCGCGCAAACGCGGCGGTGGCGTCCTTGTGCTGATTCGCGTTGTGCAGCGCGAGGCCCTCGAGCGCCTCGCACCACCACGGCGTGCCCTTGCAGGAACGCGCCGCGCTGATCGCCACATCGCGCTGCTCCGACTCGATCGCGTAGCGCACACGCATGCCGTTCACCCAATCGTCCTTCGGGTCGGCCGCTTGTGCTTGCGCCAGCAACTCCAGCAACTGTTCGCGTTCGAGCTTCGCGTCATTGCGTTCGGCCGGCGGCGGGACGTCGCCGTTGTTGTTCCAGTAGCAGATGCGCCCCAGCGGGACTTCGCACGACGCATCGGCACCGCCGTTGTAGAAGCGCAGTCCGGTGCGGTGGTTGCGCTCGAATCCGTCTTGCATGGTGCGCGCCTGTGAGCCGAGTGAGCTCATCGTGGCCGGATTGCCGCGCAAGGGATCGGGCGGAAGACTCGCCATACCGCCGACGAGCGGAGGCCGCGTGGTATCAGTCGGCGGCTGCGTCGGCGGCGCCTGCGCCGACAACACGGGCAACCACGCCGCCGACAGCGACGTGAGGATAGCGAGCGCCCACGAGAGCCGCGCGGCGGACATGTACCGGCGGCGCGCGATCTGATTGACCAAGGGCCTGCTCCTGAGAGAAATCGACAGCGCGCCGCGCGACCGGTAGCGGTCGGCGCGGCGCCTCATCGACACGACATCGAGGCGCCCGAATGACTCGAGACGCGTCGTGCGAAGTTAACGCCCGGAGGAGCGCCCCGGGATTCAGAAGGTCAACTTCACCCCGGCTGTGAGCGCCCAGTTGTGCGCGAGATTCCCCTCGGCACGGAAGCCCACCGCATCCTCCGAATTGAATCGGCTCACCCAGTCCTTTGCCTGCACCCGAAGGGCAAAGCGCTCGGCCACACCGATATCAAGACCTACCCCGCCGGTATAGGCAATGTTCGAAGCTCGCACGTCGAACAGAGAGTTCTTGATGTCGTTCGTGAGTCCACCGATACCGAGCTGCACGAACGGTGCGATGCCGACCTTCTTGCCGGGAAGCCCGCCAAGCTCGAGGCCGGCGTCGTAGAGCCACGTCTTCACAGTCCCCACATTGACACCACCCAGCAGCGGCAACCCTATGCGCAGGTCGCCCGACGCGTAGGCCAGATTGCCGACCAACGCGATGCCCTTGGTGAGCGGAATACTGGCCTGTCCGCCAACCATCGGCGCGTTCGTGGTCGACAGGCTCGTGCCGATCGGGCCGTCATACCAGTTGCCGGTGATCAAGTACCCAGCGTAAGGGGTCAGGGTGGCTCCGACGCCCGTCTGCGCCTTCGCCGTGGGCGCTACGAGCACCGTGGCCAGCAAGGACGACGCAACGACGACGGCCAATGTACGGAACGCCGAGGTAGCACGCGGAAGCGAATCGGTGCGAATCGCGGTGCGGACGGAATACGACATAGCTGATCTCCAGAAGGTGACGTCCTCTCCAGGTGCATGTCGCGGACCGCCGTGTGCGCCCCGTGCCGCGTGCGGCGGTGGCTGTGGTCAAGGCATTGCGGGCACTCGACTTATCTGTCGCTCACCGAACGGCCGCTCGCTCCGGAAATCAGACGAGCGTCCCCAAAAGAGGACGCTCGTCTGTACCAACCGACCGACATCCGACCAGCCGCCTATTCGTCGTCCGGCGGCTGCGGCACCCCTCTCAGTTGCACGGCCTCAGACTTCGTGCGCGCGCGGATGTTGAGCATCTCCACGATCACGGAGAAGGCCATCGCCATGTACGTGTACCCCTTCGAGATATGCTGTCCGAATCCCTCCGCCACGAGGTTCGTGCCGATCAGCACGAGGAACGACAGGGCCAGCATCTTCACGGTGGGGTGCTTGTCCACGAAGTCGCTGATGGGCGTGGCAGCGAAAAGCATGACGCCAAGAGCGATCACGTTGGCCGCGATCATGATGATCACGCTGTCGGCCATGCCCACGGCGGTGATCACCGAGTCGAGCGAGAAGACGATGTCGATGACCGCGATCTGCGCCACGGTGGCCCAGAGCGAGTTGCCTCCCCTGCTCGTCGTGGACGACTCCTCCGGCCCTTCGAGCTTGCTGTGGATTTCCAGCGTGGCTTTGCCGATCAGGAACAGGCCGCCCACGATCAGAATGAGGTCGCGTCCAGACACGGCGCGTCCGATGACCGTGAACAACGGCTCGGTGAGGCGCATGACCCAGGTGATCGACAGCAACAGCGCCACGCGTGACAGAAAGGCGCCCATGAGGCCGAACCGGCGGGCCTTCGGCTGATCCACCGGTGACAGCTTCCCGGCCAGGATCGAGATGAAGATGATATTGTCGATGCCGAGGACGACTTCGAGCACCGAAAGCGTCAGCAGGGAAATCCACGCCTGCGGATCAGAGAGCAGATCGATCATTGGGACAACTTAATTGGCTATCTTTCGTAAATGTCTGCCCTCTCGACCACTGCCGCGTCGCCCAACGCCGCGTCGCCCAACGCTCCTTCGATTGTTCGTCCCGCCGTCGTGTTGTTGTCTGGCGGTCTCGACTCCACGACCGTGCTGGCCGTGGCACGGCGGGAGGGCTTCACGCCGTACGCGATGACCTTTCGCTATGGCCAGCGCCATTCCCTCGAGATCGATGCCGCCCGCCGCGTCGCGGCCGCTCACGGCGTCGCGAAGCACGTGGTCGTGGACATTGACTTGCGGCAATGGGGCGGCTCGGCCCTCACGGCCGATGTCGACGTGCCTAAGGATCGGGACGTCGAGCATCCGACCGACGAGATCCCGGTCACCTACGTGCCGGCGCGCAACACGATCTTTCTGTCGTTCGCGCTTGCCTGGGCGGAGACGCTCGACGCGCAGGCCATCTTCATTGGCGTGAATGCGCTCGACTACTCCGGCTACCCCGACTGTCGGCCGGAGTACATCGCGGCGTTCGAACAGATGGCGAATCTGGCGACCCGCGCCGGCGTCGAGGGGACGCAGCGGCTCAAGATCCACGCGCCCCTGCAGCACCTGAGCAAGGCAGACATTGTTCGCCTTGGCCAGGAGCTCGGCGTGGATTATGCCATCACCACGAGCTGTTACGACCCAGCGCCTGAGGGAACGGCCTGCGGTCACTGTGATGCCTGTCAGCTCAGGTTGCGCGGTTTCGCGGAAGCTGGATCGGCCGATCCAATTGCGTACGCGGCTGGAGCCTGAGCCATGGCGTACACTGTTCGCGAATGCTTCTATACGCTCCAGGGAGAAGGTGTGCAGGCGGGACGTGCGGCAGTGTTCTGCCGATTTTCCGGGTGCAATCTGTGGACGGGGCGCGAGGCCGACCGCGCTACGGCCGTATGCACCTTCTGTGATACGGACTTCGTGGGAGTTGGACCCGACGGCGGCAAATTCACCACGGCGACCGAACTCGCGACTTTCGTGAAAAGCCGTTGGCCGGCCGACGCGCCGGCCAGTGTGCGCCCGTTCGTGGTCTGCACCGGCGGCGAGCCGTTGCTCCAGCTGGACCACGCGGCGGTGGCGGCCCTGCACGCCGAGGGGTTCGAGATCGCCGTGGAGACCAACGGCACCCAGTCGCCGCCGCAGGGGCTGGACTGGATCTGCGTAAGCCCCAAGGCCCAAGCCCCGCTCGTGCTGACCTCCGGCGATGAGCTCAAACTGGTGTACCCGCAACCCACGGCCATGCCGGAGCGCTTTGCGGGGCTCGCCTTCCGTCACTTCCTGCTGCAGCCGATGGACGGACCGCAGGCGGCCGAGAACACGGCCGCGGCCTTGGCCTACTGCCTGGCGCACCCGCAGTGGCGGCTGTCGGTGCAGACCCACAAGGCGCTCGGAATCCGGTAGCCGAGAGGGCGAGAACGCCGGGGCCCAGGGTGAACCGAAGGTTTCCCGCATTGTGATAATCGCCGGTAGCGTGACGGCCATGGCTGGGCTAGGTTCCTCGCTCCGGACCGAACTCGCCCCCCAGAGCACCGCGTATCGTGATATCACTCTCGCGCCAATTGCTTTCGATCAGCCTGTGTGGCGCGCTTGTCGCGCTCGCACCACGCGTCGAAGGTCAGTCGGTCGAGAAGCTCGAGAGTCGGAAACCGTTCGCGGCGTGGAGTGCATCGGCGCAGAATCTGCGCGACTCAATCGTGGCGAA
Source organism: Gemmatimonas sp. (assembly GCF_031426495.1). Lineage (NCBI taxonomy): Bacteria > Pseudomonadati > Gemmatimonadota > Gemmatimonadia > Gemmatimonadales > Gemmatimonadaceae > Gemmatimonas > Gemmatimonas sp. Next base: position 5,702 of record NZ_JANPLK010000055.1, read on the forward strand.
GGCGCGTGGTCAGATCGGCACTCGCTACAAGCTGGGCGGCACCAAGCCGAACCTCGCGCTTGACTGCAGCGGCCTCGTGAAGTACGTCATGGGCGCGCTTGACGTGATGCTTCCCCGTACGGCGCAGAAGCAAGCCACCGTCGGTCAGGAAGTGCCGAAGGATCTTGCCGCGCTCAAGCCGGGCGACCTGCTCACCTTCGGTCGAGGTAAGCGGATTTCGCATATCGGCATCTATGTGGGTGAAGGGCGTATGGTGCATGCCAGCACGTCCCAGCGCCGGGTGATCGAAACCCGTATCTCCGAGCGTTCGCCGCTCATTCGTCAGTGGAAGGGCGTGCGTCGCCTGGTCGGCGGGGCCGGCGCCCATATGCGGGATTCCCTCCTCGCCTTCGCCGACTCGCTCAAGCAGTAGCGCGTCGTTCTTGTTGCAAAGCGATCGATCCGCCCCCAGCATTGGGGGCGTTTTTGTTTTCGAGCCGCCCCCGGGGAGGAATTCATGTCCGCACAGATTACCCGCTCCACCCGCGCCCTGTTGTTCGCCGCGCCACTCTGTTTCGCCATCGCACTGCCCGCACGCGTTGCGGCACAGCCGTCCGCGACGCAACTGTCCGCCACGCAACCGTCGCCGAACGATCGACTGACCATCGCCGACTACTTCAATTGGGAAGATGTCGCCGCACCGAGCATGTCCCCCGACGGTCGTCAGATCATCTACACGCGCACGTGGATCGATCAGCTGAATGACAAACGGGAATCGTCGGTATGGATCATGAATGCCGACGGCACCAAGAACCGTTTCCTCGTGAAAGGCGGCGACGCCAAGTGGTCACCCGACGGCTCGCGCATCGCGTACGTCGCGCCCGGTGAGCCCGGCGGTGCGCAACTCTGGGTGCGCTACATGGACGCGGAAGGTGCGACGACGCAGATCACGCGCCTCACGGAAGCGCCGGCTGATATCGAGTGGTCACCCGACGGCAAGACGCTCGCCTTCGGCATGCTGGTGCGCGGCACCGACACGTGGCGCATCGCGATGCCGACGCCACCGCGGGGCGCCAAGTGGACCGAGCCGCCGCGCGTCGTCACGAAAGTGAAGTATCGCGCCGATCGTCAGGGCTTTCTCGAAGACGGACTACGACAGCTGTTCACGGTGCCCGCCGATGGTGGTACACCGCATCAAGTCACGAGCGGTGACTGGGCGACCAACGGCACCACGTGGATGCCCGACGGCAAGAGTTTCGTGTTCACCTCGCTGCGCACCGCAGAGGCCGAATACGCGTGGCGCCAGAGCGACATCTACAAGGTGGAGATCGCCACCGGTGCGGTTTCGGCACTCACCTCGCGCAATGGTCCGGACAACTCGCCGGTGCCGTCGCCCGATGGCCGCTTCATCGCGTACACCGGCTACGACAGCACCGATGCCACATGGAAGGACGCCACGATGTACGTGATGGATGCCGACGGCAAGAACGCGCGCGCCCTCACGGAGAAACTGGATCGCTCGCCGAGCGGCATGATGTGGGCACCCGATGCAAGCGGCGTGTACTTCAACGTGGAGAACGAAGGATCGCGCAACCTGTATTTCGTATCGCTCAAGGGCGACGTCCGGCAGGTCACCAAGGGTGCGCACGTGCTCACGGTGAGTGATATCAACAAGAATTTTACGGCGGTCGGTGTGGCCACGTCGTCCGCGAAACCCAACGACATCGTGGCGTTCGATCTGCGCACGCCGGTCATCAAGCAGCTGACTGATGTGAATGGCGATGTGCTGGCCGGCAAGAAGCTGGCAACGACCGAAGAAGTGTGGTACACGTCGGTGGATGGACAGCGCATTCAGGGATGGATCGTGAAGCCGGCCGACTTCGATGCGAAGAAGAAATATCCGTTGATGCTCGAGATTCACGGCGGACCGCATTCGATGTACAACGTGGGCTTCAACTTCTCGCGCCAGGATCATGCGTCGAATGGCTTCGTGATGCTCTACACGAATCCGCGCGGCTCCACCGGCTATGGCTCGGCATTCGGCAACGCCATCAAGAACGCGTATCCCGGCAAGGACTACAACGACCTCATGGCCGGCGTCGATACGGTGATCAACCGCGGCTTCGTGGACAGCAATCGTCTGTACGTGTTCGGCTGCTCTGGTGGCGGCGTACTCACGGCGTGGACGGTTGGCCATACCGACCGATTCGCCGCCGCCGCGTCGATGTGTCCCGTGATCAACTGGCTCAGTTTCGTGGGGACCACCGACGGATCGAGCTGGTACTACAACTTCGCCAAGTATCCGTGGGATGATCCCAGCGAACATCTCAAGCGCTCGCCGTTGATGTATGTGGGTAGCGTGAAGACGCCCACGCTGCTCATGACCGGCGTGAACGATCTGCGCACGCCGATCAGTCAGACGGAGGAGTTCTACGAAGCGCTGAAGATCCGGAAGGTGCCAACGGCGATGATCCGCTTCAACAACGAGTGGCACGGTACCAGTTCCACGCCGTCGAACTTCGTGCGCACGCAGCTCTATCTGCGCAGCTGGTTCGACAAGTATCAGGCGCCGCCCAAGGGCCAGCGCGTCACGCAGGATCAGCAGTGAGCGGACGTGAGTGACCTGTTGTTCCGGGGGCGCGGCGCCGATGTCGGCGGCCGCGCCCCTGCGTGGTTGGTACGCAGTGCCGGCGCCGTCCTCGGGCTCGCGATCATGCAGCTCGCGGCGGCACTTGGGTTCTGGACCGCAGCCGGCGTGTCGTCCTTCAGCGCACGACTCGTGCTCATGCTGGCGGGCGCACTTCTGGCCACATCGTCCCGCGGCTCATGGCTGTGGCTGATCGCCGGTGTGCTCAGCACGCTCCTGATGCTGGTGTCCTACACACCGCTCGTGACGCCGATGATTGCCCCATTCGTGCGGCGCGATGCCGTGCCCGTGGCATTCGCCCCGTCCGAGGCGGCCGATGCCGTGGTGGTCATGTCGGGCAGCGTGACCTCCGAGGGGCGCGTGACCGGCGCTGCCCTTGAGCGCCTCATCAGCGGCTTTCAGCAGGCCCGCCGACTCGGCTTATCCGTGGTGGCCCTGTCGGTGGTGGGCGACGACGCCGATCCATCGGTCGAGAGCTCTGAGCGGGATCAGCGCGAGCTGGCGCAACTCATGGCGCCCGACCTCGCGCTCCGATTCGTGAAGAATGTGCACAGCAGCCGAGACGAAGCACTGGCCTTCGCGGCGATGGCACGGACGCACGGATGGCGGCGCGTCGTGCTGGTCACCTCTCCGTTACACTCGAGGCGAGCATGTGCCGCCGTCGAGCACGCCGGGCTGCCGGTGCGCTGCGCCCCCGCCGCGTCCCGCGAGTACGCGCTCTCCCGCCTCGATCGCCCGGAGAACCGACGGCTGGCCTTCGCCGACGTCGTGTATGAAATCGCCGCGACGCTGTTGTACCGCATGCGTGGCTGGACGCCGTGATCTAGCAACTGTTCGCGCCTTCGATTTATCGAATGCGTGATGCACGACACTTTCATGTGATGCTCGAGATCGGTACGTTTTGCAGGCTGTTCTCCCTCTCGCCACCAATTCCATGAGCTCTTTTTCATTCTGCAAGCGTGGCACATCCGCGCTTGCTGTTGTGCTCGCCTTTGCGTTGAGCGCCTGTACCGACACGGCCGCGCGGGCCCGTGCCGACTCCCTGTCGGCCGCCCTGGCCAGCGCGAGCGCTGAGCGCGACTCGCTGCAGGGGCTGATGCAGGGCACCAGCGCCGATAAGGATCGCGCCCTGGCGCAGGTTGTTGAAGCGTCGAAGTTCGCCGACGAAGTCGACGCGGAGCTTCGCAAGGTGCGCGGCCTCTCGAGCAAAGTAGGCGTCACCAAGAGCGACGAGTCGGGCAAGACGGAAGCGGCCGCGGCACAGAAGGACATCCTCGACCGCCTCACACAGATGCGGCAGCGGTTGGCCGCTCGCCAGCGTCAGGTCGCGGCCCTGCTCGACACGTTGAAGACGATGCGCGCCGACTCCAGTGCGGCCGCCACGCTGCTGGCCGATCTGAACGCACGTCTCGCGACGCGCGACAAGGAGATCGCGGTTTTCCAGGAAGAAGTCCGCGCGCTTCGCACGCAGAACGAACAGCTCACCGTCGAGAAGGCCGTTCTCACCGATACGGTGAAGGCGATGGACGTGCGCGAGAACAAGGTGTTCTACGTGGTCGGGTCGCGTCGTCAGTTGATCGCCGACAAGCTCGTCACGGAAGAAGGCGGCTCGCGCGGGTTGCTCATCGTGAAGCTCGGCAAGACGCTGGTGCCGGCGCGTTCACTCGACGAGTCGCGCTTCACGCGCGCTGATCGTCGCGAAGTGCTCACCATCCCGCTACCGCGCAGCGATCGCCCGTATCGCATCGTGTCGCGTCACGATGTGGGTCTGATCGAAGCGGCCAAGAAGGAGAAGGACGGTGCCTTTCGTGGTGAGAGCATCCGCATTACCGACCCGGTGAAGTTCTGGGCCGCCTCGCGCTACCTGATCATCGTCGAGAAGTAAGCGCGGTCAAACGTGGGGGAGTTCACGATCCCCCACGTCGCCGTCTTGGCGATGCCAGTCCAGCTCTTCGGGCGAGAGCGGCCGGATGGCCAGGTCGACGGCAAGCCAGGTGGTCTTCGCAAATGGATAGCAGAACACGCAACCCGACAGCATGAGGAAGGCGGTGACATACGTGATCAGATCCCAGGGCGGATCCGGCCATGTGAAGTACACGAAGCCGCAGACGCAGAAGAACAGAATGAGTTCGACCGCAATCAGATTGAACAGATAGGCGCCGACGAAGTAGTCCTTCTCACCGCGCTCGAGACGGATGCCGCAGGTTGGACACCGATCCTTGAGCTCGAAGAACGACTCGAAGATCTTGCGACCGCCGCAGTGCGGGCACCGCAACTGCAACGCGCGGAACACCAGTTGCGTGATCGACGGCCGGGCAACAGAAGTCGACCCGGCATTCATCGCTGGGGTAGCGCGGCAAGAAATGCGTTGAGGTAGCCACCCCACACTTTGGGCGCCGAGTGCGTGCCGTGTCCGCGCGTTTCCGGCGTGATGGGCAGCAGCATGAACTTCGTGCGCGGCATCATCGCCGCATACCGTTCGGCCAACCCCAGCTCGGGCGGATTCACCTGGTCGTCGGCCGAGTTGATGAACAGCGCGGGCGCCGTGATGCGTTTCAGGTTCGGCGAGGGATCATAGTCGCGCGACGCGTCGAACTGATACAGAAAGTCGTTGGCGTCGGTGCTGGCCATGCGCGCATCGAGGTAGGCGCGAATCACGCTGTCGGCCTTATCGCGCGTGGGCGACTGCGCTTGCTGCACGAGCGGCGCGCTGGACATGATGTACAGCATCATCTGCGCGGCGCGCAGTCCCGGCGGCGCACTGGTGTATTCGCCACCCTTCCAGGCCGGATCGTTGCGGATCGCGTCCATGGCCATCGTGCGGATCATGCGATTGCGACCAGCAATTTGCGCCGGCACGCACGCATACGGCGCGAGGCCGTCCATGAAGTCGGGATAGGTATAGCCCCATACCCACCCGTGCATGCATCCCATGGAGGTGCCCATGATGAGCCGCAGGTGGTTCACCTTGAGATGCTCGGTGAGCAACCGGTGCTGCGCGGTGACCATGTCGTCGTACGTATACTTCGGGAAGCGGGCGTGCAGTCCATCGCTGGGCTTGCTGGAGCCGCCGTGACCGATGCCGTCGGGCAGCACGATGAAGTACTTGGCGCTGTCGAGCAGCTTGCCGGGCGCGAAGAGTTCGCCGGCGTAGCCGTTGGACAGGAAGCTTCGCCCTGCCCCGCCGGTACCGTGCAGGATCATCACGGCATTTCGAACGACGCCGTTGGCATCGCGCTGGGGGGTGCCGAGCGTGGTGTAGTGGAGGCGCAGCTCGGGGATTTGTTCACCCGAACGGAACGCGAAATCCTTGACGACGAAGTCGCCCTGGGTGCCGGCGCGAGCCCAACCGGCGGCGGAAGTGGGCGTCTGGGCGTTGCCGACCGACGCCGTTATGGCCGAGCTTGCAAGGGAGAGCGAGCTGAGCAGGAGGCGAAGAAGCGATGCACGTGACATTCTGGAAGATAATGCCTGTCAGCAACTTACGCTGGGAGCGCCGCTAACCACCGAGCCCGTCGGCGCTTACCGAGCGCGACCGTGAATGGGATCTCACCGCGAAACGCTTGCTTAACGCAGTTCTTCCTTTAGGTTCGCCAATCGTGGACGCTCGCAAGGTGTGCCCCCAGTGTGGGGAAGAGTATGACAGCTCGGTGGCCTTCTGCGCGAAGGACGGCACGGGGCTCGTGTCGCCCGCTGCCCAGGCGGACCTCGTCGGTCATGTGATCGGCGGGCGCTATCGTGTGGTATCGCATCTGGGCGAAGGCGGCATGGGCACGGTGTACCTGGCCGAACATGTGCGCATGAAGCGCAAGAGTGCGATCAAGATCATGCGTCCGGCGCTGGTCGGCGACGCGGAAGCGTTGCAGCGCTTCACCCGTGAAGCCGAGAACGCCAGCAAGATCTCGCACCCGAACGTGGCGTCCATCTTCGACTTCGGTGAGACGGACGAAGGGATGGTGTATCTCGCGATGGAGTTCGTGGATGGCGAGGCACTGGCCGCCACCCTCAAGCGCGAAGTGGCGCTGCATCCCGTGGTCGCCGCCGACATCATCGGCCAAGCGGCGGATGCGCTGCAGGCGGCGCACGACCTGGGCATTTTGCACCGCGATTTCAAGCCCGACAACCTGATGCTCACGAAGCGCTCCGACGGCACGTTCGTCGTGAAGCTCGTCGACTTCGGTATCGCGCGCATGATGGAGAAAGGGGCGCAGCAGGTCACGCGCACCGGGTTTGCGGTCGGCACGCCCGAGTTCATGTCGCCCGAGCAGCTGTCTGGTGATGTGCTCGACAGTCGGTCCGATCAGTATTCGCTGGCCCTCGTGGCCTTCATCGCGCTCACGGGACACGACGCGTTCACGAACTCGTCGTCGAAGGAATCCCTGATCGCGCGTCTCACGAGCCGCCCGCGTCGACTCGACGAAGTGCGCAGTGATCTCGAGTGGCCGAACTCGCTGCAGGACGTGTTCGACAAGGCGCTGGCGCCAGATCCGGTCGATCGGTTCGCCAGTGTGTCCGATTTCGGCGTGACGCTGGGCAACGCGGTGATGGAGATGACGCCATCCCAGACGGCGGAGATTTACCGGCACGCGCTCGGGAATCGCATGCTGAGCGTGGCGTCGCGGACGCCGAGTGACATCACCGGCGTGCGGACGCCGTCGTCGAACGAAGCCACGGCCAAGGCGAAGAAGGCCAAGAAGGAACCGAAGCGTCGCAACGATCCCGTGGCCGTGCGCCGTCGGCAGTCGGTGGTGCCGTACATCGTGCTGTTCGGCATCGCGACGTGGGGCACGTGGTGGTACGGGTCCAAACAGGAATCCGGGATCGCCCGTCAGGCCGCCGACAAGATCGGCATTTACGCCGGTGCCGCACGCGACATGGTCAACGGCTACATCGAACGAGCGCCCGACAAGGCGCCGGAAGTGGTGTTGCCGGCAGCGCCGCCCCCGGCGCCCGTCGCCAAAAAGCCGACTGCGCGCAAACGGAGCGCCGACACGACAACCAAAGCGAAGGCGAAGACGGATTCGACCACATCGGCGGCGGCACCGGACACGACAAAGGTGAAGGCGGACAGTCTGCGGTAAATGCGAACTGCCACTCCCTAGTCAGCAGGGGGGAGGGGGGGGGGGGCGCGGGGGTAGGGACCACCCGCGGGGGGCCCGCGTGAGCCCGCCCGGGGCCCCCCCCCCC
>NZ_JANPLK010000056.1 GCF_031426495.1 Gemmatimonas sp.
GCGGGGGGGTGGTTATCTGGTTGGGGTTAGCTGCACCCGGGGGGGTTACACGTGTTCCTCCCCCATTGTTCCGGGGTACCGTGTCTTTCAACCCGGGCTTACAACGACTCTGACCCCTTGAACCCTGAAGCCCTCCCCCCTGCTCACTCGGGAGTTTTCGAGTTTTCAGTTTTCCTGTTACCGAACCGCTGCCACGCGCATCATGATCTCCACCGCCGGCCTCGTCGTAAGCCGCGCAAACGGCCGCACGCTGTCCGCATCAATCGTGGTAAAATCGAATCCACGCACCAGCGTGGCCAGAATCAACGCCGTCTCGATCGTAGCGAAGGCGGCCCCCACGCAAATGCGCGGACCGGCGCCGAACGGGATGTAGGCTCCCGCTGTCATTTCGCCTTCGCGCTCGGGCAGGAACCGGTCGGGATCGAAGCGATCGGGGTTCACCCACATCTTCTGATGTCGGTGCATGCTCCAGGGCGCGATCATCAACATCGTGCCGCGCTTCACGCGACGGCCGGCGATTTCAGTATCCTGCGCGGCCACGCGCGGCAGGAACGTGATTGGCGGATACAATCGCAGCACTTCGCGGAAGAAGTTGCGCACGTAGGGCAACCGCTTGGTGTGCTCCAACAGCACCGGTCCGTCACCGACCACGCGTTCCACTTCCTCGCGCATGCGCGCGACCACGTCGGGACGCACCGAGAGAATGAAGAACGCCCACGTGAGTGAGCTGGCCGTGGTCTCGTGTCCGGCCAGGAAGAACACGCCCAACTGGTCGATCAACTCTTCGCGCGTGAACGGCTGGCCCGTGTCGGTGTCGCGGGCATCGAGCACGGCACCGGCGATGTCGTCGAGTCCCTCGGTCGCGATGCGCGTGTCGAGCATGGTGCCCAGATGCCGGCGAATGCGCGCGCAGGCGTCGCGCACCGCCTGCGGCTGCGTGGTCGGCGACCACGGTTTGTCGAGCAGCAACCGCTTGATGTCGATACTGCCCACTTGCCGCTCGAAGCGCATGAAGTCGTCGAACACCTGCTGCGACGCCTCACCCTCGAGCGGCACCGAGAAGATGGTGCGCGTAATCACGTCGGCCGTGAGATGACTCATCGCGGCATCGAGCGAGAATCTGTCGCCCGAGGCCGAGAGGGCGCGCAGGCGCGCTTCGAAATCGTGAACCGCCGCCGCCATGAAATCGAAGGCGCGGTTGATGCGCATATGCGAAAAAGCCGGGTCGACCATTTTCCGCTGCCGCCGCCACGTGTCGCCGCTGGTCACGAACATGGAATTGCCGACGAGATCTTCGAGCGCTTCCACGAACAGATCGTTCTTGGGGAAGAGATCGTGATCGGTAAGGATCTTGTTCACCCACACCGGATCGTTGATCAGCAGGATGCCGCGGCGCGACGAGCCCAAGGGCGTGACCATCTCGCGGTACGCGAGATCGGGCAACAGGCTCAGAAGATCCTTTTGGCGGCGCCACATCAACCGCAGGAGCGACGTGACCGGTGCGCGAGGCACCGGCGCCGGCGGACGGTACAACGGAGACAGCGTCGCGTCAGGCACCCTGAGTGGTCATCCGCGCCGGCCGGCGCTGTGCGAGTCGAATGCGCATCTGGTGGTAGATGATGATGGCCAGACCGACCACCAACGGGATCGACCACATCTTGGGATTCAGCGCATTGTGCGGCATCAGGCGCACGAATCCGAACGCCATGAAGGCCGTATACACGGAGATCCCCGAGCCCACGATCGCCTTCACGTGCTCCAGCTGGTAGGCGATGCGAGACGGCGTCGGCGTGTAGATGAACCAGAGATTCGTGAGCCCGGAGGCCACCCCGACCACGGCGATGCCCATCATCAGTACTTCGTTGATGAGCCACCCTCGGTACGCACACAACAGCGCGACGGCGATGACCAGCAGATTAAGGCCCACATTGGGCCATCGGCGGTTCTCCAGGTGCTGCTTCTTGTTGCGCACCGTCACCAGCCCGTGCCAGACCAGACTGATCGTCAAAATCGCCAGGTACAGCATCATCCACCCGAAAATCCCCTGAATGCGGGCCGGAGGCCAATCGGTGAGGTGGTTGTGGGTATCGACCGGGGCGAGGATGGTGTTCGTCCCCATGCCGAGCGCCATGGAGGCAGTCACGAACATGAGGTAGGCGTATACTGTCCCGAACTTCTTGTGATTCTGACTCCCCTTCTTGCCGAAGACGGGGATCCAGAACAGCACCAGCCCGATCGCGCCGGTCGTGACGTGCACGAACAGGAACCATTTGAACGGCCACATGCGCTACGACTTCTCCCTCGGGAAGACAGCCCGGGTTCGCGGGACCACGCCTCTTTCCGGCGTCTGCCGGGTACGCGTTACGGTACGCCACGCGTGTCGGCCACGCCAGCATGAAATCTGGCAAACATTCCAAGCGCCGGGGACAGGTTTTTGCCGGTGCTGACGACACTCCCTATAGAGATTTCCCCCGGCTTCCCACCGGAAGACGGCCCGCTTCGCTTGACCCTGCGTGCCCAAGCGAGTTAACTGTATGTAGGTAGGTGGCTTGTCTCGCCACGTGCCGTCATCGATTGCCCACCGTTCCGGACCGACATGTCCCACGACAAGCATCTCCGCTGCTCCTTCTGCGGCAAGTCCAAGGACGCCGTCCGAAAGTTCATTTCGGGCCCGTCGGTCTACATCTGCAACGAGTGCATCGCACTCTGCAATGAGATCCTGGCCGAGGACGAGGAACGGGAAGTGGCCGAAGCGATCACCCAGGTGCCTACGCCTCGGGAGATCAAGAATATCCTCGATCAGTACGTGATCGGACAGGAGAACGCGAAGAAAGCGCTCGCGGTGGCGGTGTACAACCACTACAAGCGCATCAACGCGGCCGGCAACGCCCGTGAGGACGACGTCGAGCTCGACAAGTCGAACATCCTGCTCATCGGTCCGACCGGTACCGGCAAGACGCTTCTCGCGCAGACGCTCGCCCGCATCCTCGACGTGCCGTTCACGATCGCCGATGCCACGACGCTGACCGAGGCTGGCTACGTCGGTGAGGACGTCGAGAATATTCTGGTGCGGCTGCTGCAGGCCGGCGACTTCAACGTCGCCGAGTGCGAGCGCGGCATCGTCTACATCGACGAAATCGACAAGATTGCGCGCAAGTCGGAAAACCCCAGCATTACGCGCGACGTGTCGGGTGAGGGCGTGCAGCAGGCGCTGCTCAAGATCCTCGAAGGCACCGTCGCCAGCGTTCCGCCGCAGGGTGGCCGCAAGCATCCGCAGCAGGAATACATCCAGATCAACACCAAGGACATCCTGTTCATCTGCGGTGGGGCCTTCGACGGTCTCGAGAAGATCATCGAGGCCCGCACGGGACGCCGCCAGCTCGGCTTCGACACCAAAAAGGGCGACGGCAAGGTGGTCTCGATCAAGCAGACCACGCCGAAAACGCCGTTCGCGGAAGTCGAGCCCGACGACCTGCTTCGGTTCGGTATCATCCCCGAACTCGTGGGACGTTTGCCGGTGTGCGTGCCCCTCGAAGCGCTCGACGAAGATTCGCTCGTTCAGATCCTCAAGGAGCCGAAGAACGCGCTCACCAAGCAGTACCAGCGCCTGTTCGGACTCGAGGATGTGAAGATCACCTTCGAAGAGTCCGCGCTCCGCGCGGTGGCCAGTAAGGCGCTGCGTCGTGGTACCGGCGCGCGCGGGCTGCGTGCCATTCTCGAAGAAACCCTGCAGGACACGATGTTCGACCTTCCCACCCGGGATGACGTGGTCGAAGTTCGCGTCACGGAAGCCTCCGTCTTGCACGGCGGTCCACCGCTCCTCGAAATCGCGCCGAAGCGGCAGAAGAAGGAAGCCTGAGCACGAATCGCACTGCAAGGACCGGCAGCCTACGGCTGCCGGTCCTTCCACTTCGCGACGTGGTGTTGTTCCCCCATGTCGCCATGCCCCTCCTGATCGGACGCGAGGGGTCTCTTGCCGCAGTCAGCGCGGCAACCGACGGCACACAAGAGCTGCTGCTCGTCACGCAGCGTGACGCCGACGTGCACACGCCCGGCTCGTCCGACCTGCATCGCGTGGGCGTGCTCGCGCGCCTGCAGCAGGTCACGCGGCTCGCCGGCGGCACCACCAAGATTCTGGTGGAAGCCGTCTCGCGCGTGAGCGTGCAGCGCTACACCACGTCGCGCAGCAGTGTCTTGCTCGAGGCACGCGTTACCGCGCTGCCGCTGCGCCCCGCCACTGCGAAGTCGGCGCCGCGCGACCACGCGCACGCCACGCTGCGACACGCGCTCACGATGTTCGAGGAGTACGCCAGCCTCCAGCGGCGCCTGCCTCCCGAAGTGGTCGGCTTGCTGCAGGCGCTTGATGACGAACAGCGCATCGCCTTCGGCATCGCGGCCCATCTCCAGGTGCCCATCGAGCAGCGGCAGCGCCTGCTCGAAGCGCCCACGCTGGCCGAGCTGGCGTCGCAGCTCGTCACCGTGCTCGGCAGCGAACTGGAACTCCTCAAGCTCGAGAAGAAACTCGACGAACAGGTGCGCGGATCGCTCTTCCAGAATCAACGCGAGTTCTATTTGCAGGAGCAGCTGCGGGCGATTCACAAGGAGCTCGGGCAGGAAGACGGCGACGAGTTCGAAGACCTCGCCAAACAGGTCGCCGAGCGCGGATTACCGCCGACCGTGGCCACGCGAGCGCATCGTGAATTGCGGAAGCTCAAGCGCAGCTCACCGATGTCGCCCGATGCCACGGTCTCCCGTGGCTGGCTCGACTGGGCGCTCAATCTGCCGTGGACCGTGCGCTCCGACGATACGATCGATCTCGATCACGCGCGTTCGGTGCTCGAAGCCGATCACTACGGCCTCGAGGAAGTGAAGGAACGCATCCTCGACTACATCGCGGTGCTCGGTCGCGTCGGCCACCTGCCCGGCCCCATTCTTTGCCTGGTGGGCCCGCCTGGCGTCGGCAAGACGTCACTCGGCAAGTCGATCGCCCACGCGCTCGGACGGAAGTTCGTGCGTATGGCGCTCGGCGGTGTGCGCGACGAAGCCGAAATTCGCGGGCATCGCCGTACGTACATCGGCGCCCTGCCCGGTCGCATCATTCAGGCGATGCGTCGCGCGGAAACGATCAACCCGGTCATTCTGCTCGACGAAGTCGACAAGCTCGGCAGTGACTGGCGCGGCGATCCCGCGGCGGCCCTGCTCGAAGTGCTCGATCCTGAACAGCATCACGCCTTCAACGATCATTTTCTCGAAGTCGACTACGATTTGTCGCAGGTGCTCTTCCTCACGACCGCCAATTCGCTGGCCTCGATTCCGGAAGCACTGCGCGACCGCATGGAGATCATTCGGCTGCCCGGGTATCTGGAACCGGAGAAAATTACGATCGCCCGTCGCTTCCTGTTGCCTCGCCAGTTGGCGGCGCATGGCATTCCGCCGGAACAAGTCACGCTCGAACCGAATGTGCTGTCGGCACTGATCCGTGGGTGGACGCGCGAGGCAGGTGTGCGCGATCTCGACCGTCGCGTCGCACGCCTGTCGCGCAAACTCGCCCGTCGCGCGCTGGCACCAGACGCGAAAGTGGTGATCACCAAGGACGAACTGCCGTCGATGCTGGGTCCAGCGCCGCACGATGAGCAGGAGAGTGGTCTCCGCGATCAGGTGGGTGTGGCGTCAGGTCTCGCCTACACGCACGTGGGTGGAGAACTACTCGAAATCGAAGTCAGTGTCGTACCCGGACGCGGACGCCTTCAGCTCACCGGAACGCTTGGTGATGTCATCAAGGAATCGGCGGCCGCGGCCCTCAGCTATGTGCGCTCACGCGCCCATTCCCTGGGACTGCCGGCCGACTTCCATCGCACGCGCGACATTCACGTGCACTTGCCCGCCGGCGCGACGCCGAAAGATGGACCGTCGGCCGGTATCGCACTGGCCACCGCTCTCACGAGTGCACTGACTGGCATTCCGGTGCGCGGTGACGTGGCCATGACCGGCGAGATCACGCTGCGTGGCCGCGTGCTGCCGATCGGCGGCGTGCGCGAGAAAGGCGTGGCGGCGCACCGCCACCACATCTCGCACGTGATCGTGCCGCAGGGCAACGCCAAGGACCTGGCGGAGCTGCCCGAGGATGTCCGGAACGAAGTGACGTGGCATCCCGTGCGCACAATGGATGAAGTGCTCGCGCTGGCGCTGCGTTCTCCCCTGCCCGACGTGAGTGATGCGATGGTGATGGATTCCGAGATGGAGCGCCCCACGTGAGTGATTCGTCTCCCCCGCTCACCGACGCCGACACGCCGGTCGTCGTGCCGCGCATCGACCCGTTGGTTATCAAGAGCCTCGAGTATCTCGGACCGATGGCCAAGCAGGGCGGATGGCGTCCCGACCCCGACCTCCCGGAGATCGCCTTCGCCGGCCGTTCCAACGTAGGGAAGTCGTCGCTGCTCAATCGGCTTATGCGGCGCAAGTCGTTCGCCCGCGTCAGCAACACGCCGGGACGCACGCGCGAGATTCACTTCTTCAACGTGAACAAACTCTTCTGCCTCGCCGACCTTCCGGGGTACGGCTATGCGAAGATTTCGAAGGCGCGCAAGGCGGAGTGGCGCCCGCTGATCGAAGGGTATCTGAAGGACAGTCCGGTGTTGCGTGGTGTGGTGCAGCTGCTCGATGTACGCCATGATCCCACCGAAGACGATCTCACGATGCTCGACTTCCTCGCCGATCTTGGCGTGCCGACGATCTTCGCCGTCACCAAGATCGACAAGCTGCGGAAGCTCGAAGTAAAGCCGCGGCTCGAAACGCTCTCGAAGTTTCTCGGGTTGGACATCGATCAGATCGTCCCGTTCAGTGCCACCACGGGCCTCGGTCGCGATGAACTGGCGTCGGCGTTGATCGACCTGCTGGCGCTGCCCGACTGGAAGGTTCCGGAGGACCACGCAGACGAACCGTCTGAACCGGAGGCGACGTGACGTTGACTGCCAAACACAGCTTGCTCGCTGTTGTCGTGAGCCTACTGACCGCGTGTGCCTCGACCTCGCCGATCGTGGCGCAGGTCCCGCCCACGATGCCGCCGGCCGGTCAGTCAGGTACGCAGGGGGACACCCTCGATCCGAACTGGATTCCCGCCGGCTTCGGCACGCTGCGTCAGGACGACATCGCGCTGAAGTTGGCGCCCGCGAACGGGTTGCAGGTGCGCGCGATCCCGCTCGACGAGCGCATCATCCGGCTCCTGTCGCCCGATTCGTACCGGTCGCTGCGCGAGCTCGTGAGTAGCAAGGAGCGCGACCTGCTCGCGGTGAAGGAACGGAACCGGCTACCGAGCTACTCGATCTGGTACGTGAGCTTCTTCGCGCAGGAGCAAGGCGAAACGCGCTTCTCGCCGCAGGAGTTCATCATCAACAACACCGGGCGCGACTTCCGTCCGCTCGACATGCTGCCGATCACGCCGGGCTTCGGCGAGTACCGCCTGACGCAACGCGAAGTGCAGTCGGCGCTCCTCATTTTCGACGGGCAGATCGACGTCAATCAGCCCATCTCGGCGCTCATGGAGAGCACCCCCAGTGTGACCGACTGGAACCGCGTGATCCAGCGGATCGAGCGTGAACGGTCACTCGTGCGATCACGCGCCGCCGCCGCGTCGAAACCGCCGGCCTGACCTGGAACTGCTGCGCAGCGTCAGGCGTCGGGGACGCGTAAGACGTCTTCCACGGCACCGGCATCGCCGTCACGCAGCAGATGGATCGCGTAGCGCACCGCTTCGTGTTCACGCGGCCACGCCAGGTGCTTGAGCGCCGCGGTGGGGGTGCGCCAGGCCGTGGTATCGTGCTCGTTGCTCAGCATCACCACGCTCGCGTGCTCCACGACGGCGGCGAAGACCACGGCCATCTGGATCGTGTTGCGTGGCGTGAGGTAGAACGGATTCACGGTCAGCGCATACAGCCGCTGGACCACCATCCCGGTCTCTTCGAAGACTTCCCGTCGCGCCGCGGCGGCCGGTAGCTCGCCCGGCTCGATACTGCCGTGTACGAGCTCCCAGGCGCCCGTACAACGCACGCCGGCCGCTCGCCGCAGGGTCAGCACCCGCCAGCGATCACGGCGGCCGTGCGGGGCCGGGGCCAAGACCACGACATCGACCACGCCAGCCACAATTTGGACGTCAGCCGCCGGGATCGCCGGCCGTACGGGACTTGAAGGGTTCATAACCAATGCTACCCGGTCGCTTGCCCTGCGGCGAGCGCGGCGGCGAACTTCCTCGTGATGACTGCTCTCGATGATTTCCGCGCTCGCGCCGTGCAGTGTCGTGCCACCGGTGGACTGGTCCCCGTGTGGAGCGACTGCTTGCTCGATCTGTGCACACCCGTATCGGCGTTCGCCAAACTGCGCCGTGGTCCCTTCGCCTTTCTGCTCGAGTCGGCGCCCGCCGGTGGGGAGTCGTGGGCGCGCTACACCTACCTCGGCACCGAACCGCGCGGCGCCTGGCGCCTGCGCGACGGCGTGGTCGAGGACTGGGACGATGTGCACGGATGGCATGGCGCACGTACACCGGCGGATCCGATTGCGGACCTGCGCGACATCGTGCGCGACATGCGTCCGGTGCCAGCCCCGGAGCTTGGCGCCCTCTGGAGCGGTGCGATCGGCTTCTTCGCCTACGACGTAGTGCGGCACATCGAGACGTTGCCCAACTCGCCGCCCCGTGCGCTCAATTATCCCGACGCCTGCTTCGTGTTCACGAAGGCGCTGGTGGTGATCGACAACTGGCGCGGGCAGGCCCGCGTGATCGTATCCGTGCCCGTGCCGGCCGGCGTGTCCGACAACGCGCTCGAGGCGCTGCATGCCGACGCCGTGCACACGCTGGCCGACACGATCGCCCGCTTGCAGGGGCCGGATGTGCTGCCGCCGCTCACGCTCAACGAGTCGGCGCCGGCCGCCGTCGCGCACTCAAACTATGCGCGCGAAGATTTCATTCGCGATGTGGGGCGCATCAAGGAGTACATCCTATCGGGCGACGTCTTCCAAGCGTTGCTCGCGCGTCGCATGTCGGTACCCCTCGACTTCGATACCACCACGCTGTATCGCGCGCTGCGCGCGCTCAATCCGTCGCCGTACATGTATCACCTGATGCTCGACGGCATGGAGCTCGTGGGCAGCTCGCCGGAACTACTGGTGCGCGTGGCTAACGGAACGCTGACCGTGCGCCCGATCGCCGGCACGCGTCCACGCGGCAAAACGGCCGAAGAGGATGCGGCCCTCGCCGCCGAGCTGCTGGCGGACGAGAAGGAGCGTGCTGAACATGTCATGCTCGTCGATCTCGGCCGCAATGACGTGGGTCGTCTCGCCCGCTACGGCACGGTGCGCGTCACCGATCTCATGACGGTCGAGCGGTACTCGCACGTGTTTCACATTGTGAGTCAGGTGGAAGGCGAGCTGGCCGATGGGTCGAGCGCGCTCGATGCGTTCCGCGCGGTGTTTCCCGCTGGCACCATGACCGGTGCACCGAAGGTGCGCGCGATGGAGATCATCGACGAACTCGAACCCGAGCGCCGTGGCGCGTACGCTGGCGCGATCGGGTTCATCGGGGCCGGCGACACGCGCATGGATCTGGCCATCACGATCCGCACGTGCGTGATCGCCGACGGCGTGGCTTCGGTGCAAGCCGGCGCCGGCATCGTGCACGACTCGGTGCCGGAGAGCGAGTGGGCCGAAACGGAGAACAAGGCCCGCGCGCTGCTCACCGCCATCGGCCGCGCGCGCGCAGCGTCGTCCCGCGCAGCGTCGTCCCGCGCAGCGTCGTAATCTCCATGTCCCTCGTGCTCGTCTCAGCCTCGGGTGACCGGCGCTTTCCGCTCACCGGACGCACCGGCTTTGTCGCGGGTCGCGAGCTCTCGTGCACGCTGCCCATCCTCGATCCGGCGGTTTCACGTCGTCACGCCGAGCTTCGGGTATCGGATTCGGGCACGCTCGAGGTGGAGGATCTGAAGTCACGCAATGGCACCTGGGTCAACGGCGCGCGCGTGCAGCGTGCGACCGTGCTTCCCGGTGACACGCTGGCCTTCGGCACCGTCGCGTTCACGCTGCTGCACGAAGACCCGGTCGGCACCCGATCGCCGTCTCCGTCCGCATCAGCGTCGCCAGCGGCATCACCGTCGGCGTCGCCGGTGCCAGCGTTCGATGGCGGTTCAACCGTGCTCTTCGAGCGTCGCGTGCCCTCGCGCGAACAGTCGCTGGCCGATGTGGCCCACGTCACCGCGGGTCACGGACAGGCGGCGGCGCGCCTCGCGCAACTGGTCGGAATCGCGCAGCACCTCGGTGGCTCTACCGATCTCGACGCGCTGCTCGAGGCGCTGGCCGGCGACCTTTTTCGCAGCTTCGATGCCGACCGCGTGGCCATTCTCCTGCGCGACAGCGACGGACTGCTGCAGACGCGGGTGTCGCGCGATCGTCGGGGCAATATTCCGCGGCCCGTTCCTCGGGCCATCGCCAACGGTGTGGCCGAACGGCAGGTCGCGCTGCTCACCAACGATGCGGGCGCAGACGCGCGCACGGCCGGTGCGTCCGTGCTGCAGCAGTCCGTACAGTCGGCGATGGCCGCGCCGCTGATCGGCGAGCAGACCACCACGCTCGGCGTCCTGTACGTGGATCATCTGCGGGACACCGATGTCTTCACCGATGAAGATCTCGCGTTTCTCGTAGCCTTCGCGGGGATCGCCTCGGCGGCCGTTGAACGCGAAGCCGCGACCGCACGGCTGCAGCAGGCCGCTCGCGTGCGCGCGAATTTTGAACGCTACTTCGCCCCGCAGATCGCGCGTCGCATCGCCGACAGCACCGGCCGCGTCGCGCCTGGTGGCGCGCGTCAGCATGTGGTCGTGCTGTTCAGCGATATCCGTGGATTCACCTCGATCGCCGAGTCGCTGCCGCCAACCCAGATGGCCGACCAGCTGAACGAATACTTCGGCGCGATGGTCGATTGCGTGTTCCGGCACGAGGGCGCGCTCGATAAGTTCATCGGCGACGCCATCATGGCGTATTGGGGCGTGCCGGAAGCCGGCGAGCACGATGCCGGTCGCGCCGTGGCCGCGGCGCTCGACATGCAGCTGGCGCTGAGCGCACTGAATGCCCGCTGGACGGCCGAGGGCCGTCCGCTGCTCAGCGTCGGCATCGGGATTCACTCCGGCGACGCATTCGTCGGCAACATCGGATCACCGCGCCGGCTCGAGTTCACGCTCATCGGCGACACCGTGAATGTCGCGAACCGTTTGTGCAGTCTAGCCGCCGGCGGGGAAATTCTGGTCAGCGATGCCGTGCGTGATGCGCTCGCCGACCCGAACTGCTGTACGTCGCGCAGCGAACTCGCCGTGGCGCGACAGCATGGCGCACCGCCGGATGTCTGGCAGGTGCTGTCCGGCTGGTCGGCGTCATGAGTCACACGCCGCTCACCCGAGCGGTCGGCCGCGCCGACGTAACGGGCATTCCCACCGCGGTCGATGATCTGGTGGAAATCGTACGCGAACACGACACACTGTACGATTGGGCCGCCGAGCAGCCGCAGCCGCGCGCGATGCGCGGTCGCGCACCGGTGTATGTGGCCACGCTTCCGGAGTGCGGTATCCCGGTCGTTGTTCGTCACGGCTGGCACGGCGGCCTGCTGGCGCCGCTGACCGCCGACCGCTTTCGACGCCCCACCCGTGCCCCGGTGGAGATGGAGCGGTCGGCCGCGTTGCGCGCCGCCGGCGTCCCAACCACCGAAGTGCTCGGTTTTGCGCGCTATCCGGCGTCCTTCGGGCTCTGTCATGTCGACGTCGTGACGCGCCTCGTCGCCGACGCCGCCGACCTCGGCATGGTACTCGCCGGCCTCGCCCCCTTCGTGGATTGCGAGACGGCGTTGGCATCCACCCAGCGGCTGCTCATACAACTGGCCAGTCACGGCGTGATTCATCCGGATCTCAACGTCAAGAATATTCTACTGCGGCCCACGGCCGGTGGCATCGAGGCGCTGATCATCGACGTCGACGTCGTTCGCTGGGACCCGTCGCGTTCGCCGGACGAAACCATGCGCGCCAACGTCGCTCGACTCACGCGGTCGGTGCGCAAGTGGCGCACGCATTTCGGCTGCGACGTGACGGACGCCCGCATCGCCGCCTTTACCGACAGCGTGGCCGCCGAGTTGACGTCCGCTTCACACCCCGATGAACGCTAGCGTGACCGCTTCCTCCACCACCCCTCCCCTGCCGTCCCTGGCACTCGATCGCGTCGGTATCGTGATGATGAGTGCGGTCGGTGACGCCGTGCACGTCATGCCGATCATCCATGCGATCAAGGCGCATGCACCGGCGTCGCGCATCACGTGGGTACTGCAGCCCGGACCGGCTACGTTGGTGCGCGGACATCCGTTGGTCGACGACATCGTCCTCTTCGATCGATCGAAGGGGTGGAAGGCGTTCCTGGATACCCGTCGCGAACTGGCCTCCCGACGCTTCGATGTCGTGCTGGCCCTGCAGGTGTACTTCAAGGCGGGCCTCATCACGAGCGTGACGAACGCACCGGTGAAACTGGGCTTCGATCGCGAACGCGCGCGCGACGCCAACTGGTTGTTCACGACCCATCGCATACCGCCGCACACCGGCCAGCATGTGCAGGATCAGTACTTCGAGTTCATCGATGCACTCGGTGTGCCGCACGGCGCTCCGCAGTGGACGTTGGGCCCGTGGAATGACGAAGAGCGGGCCTGGCAACGCGACTTCCATGCGCAGTTCGATCGGCCGATCGCACCCATCGTCGTGGCCACCAGCAAGGAAGCCAAAGACTGGATGCCCGAGCGATGGGCCGCCGTGTGTCACTTGCTGTGGAACGAGTTCGGGCTCCAGCCGGTGCTCGTGGGCGGGCGCTCACCTCGCGAGGTGGCGGCCGAAGCGATCATCCTGCGCGACGCGCCGATGGCGCACTCCGCGCTCGGCAGCGGCTTGCGGCGGCTAGCGGCGATTCTCGACGGAGCGGCGGTGGCGCTCTCCCCCGACACCGGTCCGTTGCATCTGGCCGTGGCGTTGCGCACGCCCGTGATCTCGCTGCTCGGGTACACCAATCCCAAGCGGGTCGGGCCGTACGACTTCTCGCGCGATCTGATGATCGATGCCTACGGCGATCCGGGTGAGGAGTATCCCCTCGATATGACGTACCGCCTCGACCGGATGCAGCGAATAACGGTGGACGACGTTCGGGCCATGCTCACGCGCTGGCAGGAGCGCTATCACGCCCCGCGGTCGGCGACCGTGAGTGGGCCGAAGGCGTAGCTGAACCCCAGATCGCGCAGCAGTCCGACCATGCGGCCCAGCGGGAGTCCCATGACGGCGAAGTAGTCGCCGTCGATACGCTCCACGTTGGTGGCCCCGAAGCCTTGAATGCCGTATGCACCGGCCTTGTCCATCGGCTCACCGGTGTCCACGTACGCGGCGATCTGCGCCTCGTCGAGCGGCCGGAAGGTGACCGACACGGACTCGACGCCGGACAGCGTCACGCCTCCATGCGCGACGGCGACGGCCGTGAACACGGTGTGCGTCCGGCCGCTCAGCCGCGTAATCATGGCGATGGCTTCGGCCCGGTTGCCGGGTTTGCCCAGAATGTCGCCGTCGATCACCACGATCGTGTCCGAACCGATGACCACGGCGTCGGGATACTGTACGGCCAGGGTGTGCGCCTTCTCCCGCGCCAGACGTTCGCAGTGCGGAACCGGTGCTTCATCCGGGTGCACCGATTCGTCCACATCAGCCGGACGCACCTCGTGCGCGATGCCGATCAGGGCGAGCAGCTCCCGACGGCGCGGAGACTGGGACGCGAGGATCACTCGGGGACGGGTTCCCGGAGCGGACGTGGGAGGAACGGAGGCAGCCATACGAGTAAGTTTAGGCGACGGCAATTCTCCTCGCATCCCACCCGCGCATGTCCGACGATCAGGCCCATTTCGAGACGCTCGCCATCCGCACGCAGGCGCCGGTCTCCGCTGAACGCGAGCACTCCGTTCCGTTGTATCTGACGTCGAGCTTCCGATTCGACGATGCAGAGCATGCGCGGGCGCTGTTCAGCGAAGAGGTCGCCGGCAACATCTACAGCCGGTACGCGAATCCGAACACCGACGAGTTCGTGCGCAAGCTCTGCCTGCTCGAAGGCGGAGAAGACGGCATCGCCACGTCGTCGGGTATGTCGGCGGTATTTACGGCCATCGCGGCGCGGGTGTCATCCGGCGATCACGTGCTGGCGTCGCGTGCGCTGTTCGGCTCGACCCACCAGATCTTCACACGCATCCTGCCCAAGTGGGGCGTGTCATCCGATTATGCGGACGCGGCCGATCGCACGTCGTGGGAGCGACTGGTTCGTCCCACCACGAAGCTGATCTTCGTCGAGACGCCGTCGAACCCGGGGCTCGGACTGCTCGATCTGCGCTGGCTTGGCGAATTCTCGGCAGCGCGCGGCATTCCGCTGGTGGTCGACAACTGTTTTGCCACCCCCTATCTGCAGCGCCCCCTCGCCCTTGGCGCGAACGTCGTGATCCATTCGGCCACGAAATACATCGATGGACAGGGACGTGCGCTCGGCGGCGCCATCGTCGGCGATGCGACATACATCGCCGACTGCCGCTTCTTCGCGCGGCATACCGGCCCCGCCATGAGCGCGTTCAACGCGTGGCTGCTGTCGAAGTCGCTGGAGACGTTGGCGGTACGCATGGATCGCCATTGCTCCAATGCGCTCGCGCTCGCGCAGCATTTCGAGGGGCATCCCGCGCTGTCGGCGGTCCGATATCCGTTTCTGCCGTCGCACCCGCAGCACGATCTGGCACGCACGCAGATGTCCCAGGGCGGCGGCATCGTCGTGCTCGAGATACAGGGTGGACTCGAAGCGGGACGACGGTTCCTCGACGCGGTGCAGATGGTGTCGCATTCGGCGAACCTCGGCGACACGCGCACGATCGTGACGCATCCGGCATCGACGACGCACTCGAAGCTGACGCCGGCGGAGCGGGCAGCCGTGGGGATTTCCGATGGTTTGATTCGGGTCAGCGTCGGCTTGGAGCATGTCGTCGACATTATCGCCGACCTGGAACAGGCGCTGACGCGCGTCAGCGCTGGGCAATGACCCCTCGCCGAGACCTGTCGCGTTTGGACTGGCCGTGGCATGGCAAATGCCACGTGTTGCATGGGAGCGCCGGAGGTGTGATGGTTGTCACGCGGCGACATTCGGAGTCGGCGGCGGCGCGGTGCGAGTGCCGACTGTCAGGTAAAGTTGACACTTGATGCTCCCGACCCTGGCGTGAAGGTTACTGCCGGCCCCGTTCGTTCAAACCGATGCGATTGCCGCCTCGCGTTCGAGCCAGATTGTGACCGGACCATCATTCACCAGCTCGACGTCCATCGTGGCGCCGAACTCCCCGGTTTGGACCACTATCTGGTGATGGCGCAAAAGCATCACGAATTGGTTATATAGTGTGAAAGCGGTTTCCGGTCGGGCGGCGTCAACGAAGCTTGGACGCTTTCCCTTTCTGACATCGGCGTACAGCGTGAACTGCGATACGACCAAGAGCGCCCCTGCGCTCTCCGCGATATCGTGATTAAGTTTCCCGTCAGTGTCTGCAAAGAGGCGAAGGCCGACGATCTTGTCGGCCATCCATCGGATTTCCGACTCGGTGTCCGTGTGCGTAAACCCCACCAAGAGCAGATAGCCAGACTGGATGCGCCCGGAGACTCTCGATCCCGTCTCGAGATCATTCGGCCGGATACGAACTTCGGCCTTGCTCACACGCTGAAGT
Organism: Gemmatimonas sp.; assembly: GCF_031426495.1. Lineage (NCBI taxonomy): Bacteria > Pseudomonadati > Gemmatimonadota > Gemmatimonadia > Gemmatimonadales > Gemmatimonadaceae > Gemmatimonas > Gemmatimonas sp. Next base: position 15,785 of record NZ_JANPLK010000056.1, read on the forward strand.
AGAATTCGCATAGCGCGAAAGCTTGGCATTGCACTCCGATTCTCGGAAGTGCAACAAGAGAATGTCAATCATGACGACCGTGCAACCACGACTTGCGCTACACTTTGATCTGACGGCGCGCACTGCGGCGACAGACGCCGACTCTGCCTTTCTGGCCGCGTGTGTTGCGTGGCTCGGACTCGATCAGGGCCAGCAGTTAAACTGGGAAACGCCCTCCAACCATACGCTTGATGGTGGACGGATCCTCCGGTGGGCACCGTACCGCGAAGGCGGCACGGCGTTGGCCGACATCGTCGTGCACGCGCCCGATCCGCTCGACCGATCGCTGCAATGGTCTACCCACGTCACGTACGTGGTGACCACGAATTCGAACGGGTCCGTGCACCGTCAGGTGAACATCCGCGTTGGCACGGACGGAGGCCTTAGCAATGGCGCGCCTCCGCCGGTGCGACCGCCGCGTTTGCTCTCCGAGCTCGACACGCAGTTCACGCTCGTGTCGAACGACGGCCCGCTCCAGCGGATTCCGACGCAGCTCGAAGCGGGCACGCTCGACGCTTTCGTGCGCTTCGTCCTCTGCGATCCGGCGCGCACGATGCCCGTGCTGCTGCTCACAGAATTGCCAGACGGCGGCTACGTGATGCCACCGGAGCAGTTCGCGGCCGAGATGTTCGGTCTCGGTCTCTGCTTCATGCTGCGGCACTCGGATACATTTGCCCTCTCCGACGCCGTGGGAGGCCACGCGCGCAGTGTCTTCCTTGGCTCAGCCCGTGCCTACCTGCCTGGGTTCACGCTCGAGTCCGACCCCTTCCAGCACCCGCTCGTTCTGGCGCGTGCGTTGGCCCTCCCCGGCGAACGTCGCCGGTTGGTCCAGCGCCTCGCCGAAGTGTCGGTGCAGCGTCCGTTCTCCGACCCGGCCGTCGTCGATACGCTCCGCGATCAGCGGGCGTCGTCGTATGGCAAGCGCCCGGACGCCACGGAGGCTCTTGCGGCCGCCGAGTCAGGCGTGGAAATGGACAAGGGCCAGCTCATCTCGCTGGTTCGCCAGTACGAGGACGCGGTGCGCGCCGCCGAGGGTGAGCTGTCCCGCACCCGGGAACGGTTGGTGGAGGCGCGCGAGCAGCTCGAAACCGAGCGTGCTTCGGCCCGTGCACTTCGTACCACGCTGGCCGCCCACAAGGAACGTCAGCCGATCTCGAAGCCGGCCAGCGATACCCCGCAGTCGGTGCTCGAAGCCGTCGAGCGCGCGCAGGCGCTGTACTCCGATGCGCTCCGTCTGCTCCCGTCGGCCTTCACGTCGTCGCGCGAGTCGTCGTTCCCAGACCCCGACACGGCCTGGTCGTACCTCAAGGCCCTCGGTGAAGTCGGCCGTCGTCGCCAAGACCGTGCGCTGGGTCGCCCGCTCGGCGACGTCTTCACCGACCTTGGCGTGGATTTCTCACCGGGGCCGTCCGACGGTAGCCGCAAGACACCGTATATCTTCCGCGATGGCGAGCGCGAGATTGAATGCGCCGACCAGCTGCGCAAGGGGGCGAACCCGCTTACCTGCCTGCGGATCTACTTCACGTCGTCGGAAGACGGTGGGTTCGTGATTGGCCACGTGGGCCGTCAGATCGAAGTGATCGCGCCGCCGGCCCCGCCGGCTCCTCCAGCGGAGTGAACCACGGTTGCACGCGGTGTGAGTGCACACCGGAAGCTGTTTGGTAAGGAACGTGTGTGGGACAAAAGGCATTGGGGCGGGGGGATTATATAATGCGGGGCCGGGCGGTTTGGGGCACACCAAGCCACACGCGCCCGAGAACCCGGGGGGTCCGCGCGCGAGCACTTCGAGGTCGACGTTGTGGATCGGG
>NZ_JANPLK010000057.1 GCF_031426495.1 Gemmatimonas sp.
GCTGGGGGGTGGTTAACAGCACGGAGCCCGCCGGTGTTTTACCCGGGGACAGAGCCTTTTACCCCCCGGTTACAACGACTCTGACCCCTTGAAACTGCTCTTTCCTGCCCCCTGATACCCTCCCCCCCTGCTTCCTAGGGAGTTTGCCGTTGCTCGTTGTCAGTTGCGCGCCGAGGCTAGACCGCGTTCACGAACGCGCACCCTGCTTCTTCCGCCATCACGTTCGCAAAAATGCCTGACGGCTGCAGAATCACGCCCGGAATCAGGAATGACTTGGCTTTATCGCGTGCGTCGGTTGGATTGAGCTTGTCCTGCTTCGCCACCGTGGACACGATCTGATTGAACGCCATGCCGCAGCCGAGCACGATGGCGCCGTTGGCCATCTGTTTGTCGAGCAATAGTGCGCTGAACGAGTTCTGCATGTCGGTGCTGGCATTCGACAGCATGGGGTTCGACATCGCCCACTTCTTGCCCTTTTCGTCCTTCACCTTGAGCTCCTTGCCCACGCCGTAGGTGGCCCAGAACTCGCTGTTCATGGCCAATGGAATCGCGGCGTGGCGAATCACGATCACCGTGCTCAGGTCGCCCGGTGCGAGCTTCAGCACCTCGGTGTACTGTCGTCCCCAGATGCCCGCGCGGAAGATGCCGACGCCGTCGCGAATTTCCGGCACGTCGAACATCGCCTTGTGCTTGCCGGTGACCCGCTTCGTCCAGCTGGTATCCCACGTTTCGGCACGCGCCTGTTCCCACGACTCCAGTTCTTCGGCCACGGTGTTCAGCGGCAGGGACGTCGGTGCATCGGCGTGAAGCACCGAGGATGCTGCGGCCAGCGCGGCCGCGCTGAGTCCGGCCGTTTTAAGGAAAATGCGACGGTCGCTGCTCATGGAGGAGTATGTAAGGAAAGAAGGGTGGGGAAACATTGTGTAAACGATTTGGGTACCTCGCGCTGTCTGCATGATGGTGTCGGGACGACCGAAAGTCACGGCGCTGCAGCTCGTCCCACTCCCTTTCCCCCCTCCCAATGCAAGTGCGCTCCAAGTTGCTGTTGTGCCTGCTCCTCGCGATTGCCCCCGGAGCAGCAATGGCGCAGCCCGTCGTGCCAACCACGCCGGCCTCGCCGGCCGCCAGCCCCGATACCTCGCAGGCCGCCGCCGTTCGGGTGTACCTCGACTGCCAGAGCAGTCGCTGCGACTACGATTTCTTCCGCGATCAGATGCGCTGGGTAAACTTCGTCCGCGATCGGCTGGTCTCGGACGTGCTGTTGCTGGTCACCTCGCTGCGTACCGGCTCTGGTGGGTCGGAGTACACCATTGCGGCCATCGGGCAGTCCGCCAACCGGGGGCGCGCCGACACGGCGGTGGTGTTCGTGGCTCCGAACGATGCCGACGATGTGGTGCGTCGACAGCTGGCGCGCACCTTTTCGCTGCTGCTTGCGCCCTACGCGGCGCGGACTCCGCTCGCGTCGCGACTCACGCTGAGCTATGCCGCACCCAGCACCGCAGCGGCCAGTCCCAAGTCGGTGAAGGACCCCTGGAATTTCTGGGTGTACCGCGCGTCCGTGAACGGATTCGGCAATGGCGAGAAGCGGCAATCGTTCGTAAATGGCTTCTCCACGATCAGCGCCAATCGTGTTACGCAGTCGCTGAAGGTGAATCTCGGCGCCAATCTGGGATACGATCAGAGTCGCTTCGAGCTCGGTGACGGTACGAAGTTCACGAATATTCAGCGCAACTACGGCGGCAACGCGTTGCTCGTGAAGAGCATCAGCGATCACCTCTCGGCGGGTATTACCGCCAGCTCGCAGTTCTCCGACTACAGCAACTACGATCTCAACCTGCGGGTCACACCGGCGGTCGAGTACAACCTGTTTCCGTACAAGGATTTTACGCGCCGTCAGCTGACCGCGTTCTACGCCATCGGTATCGCGTCGATGCGCTATCAGGAGGTCACGATCTATGATCGCACCACGGAAACGCGTCCGGTACATAATCTCACGGTAGCGTGGAACGCGCGGCAGCCGTGGGGGTCGGTGAACATGTCGTTGTATGGCTCCCAGTATTTGCACAACGTGAGCTACAACAGCTACGGCATCAGTGGATTCACCGACCTGCGCATCGCCAAGGGGCTCGCGATCAACGTGGGCGGCAACTATTCGCGCGTGAACGATCAGCTGTATCTGCGTCGCGGTGCGCTGTCGGACAACCAAGTCATTGCCCGACAGCAGGCGTTGGCGACGAACTACCGATTTTTCGTCCAGCTGGGTATGAGCTATACGTTCGGCTCCATTTACAACACGGTCGTCAATCCGCGCTTCAACGGACGCGGCGGCCAGCAGTTCTAACGAGTCGCGTCCAGCGCCCACTTGACGCGCGTGTACGCGAGGCAAAAGCCATTGCGCTCGGCATTGCGTTGCGACGCACTGCCGGGCAGCGCACCCATGACGGCCAGATCGCAGCCCTGTTCACGCGCGAACGCCAGCCGCGCCGACAGCAGGGCGTTCTGCGCACCGCGTCGTCGTGCCGTGGGAACCGTGCTCGCACCGGCGAGTACCGCCACGCCGTCGTGTATGTGCATGCTGCCGGTCGCGATCGGCTCGCCGTGCGACTCGGCGAAGAACGCGTACGTATCGGTCGCGCGGGCGCTCACCTCCCCCATCGCGCGCACGAACGCCACGATCTCCGGCGACTCACCCCATCCGCTGGCCGCCACCGATGCCCAGTGGTCGGCCTCTCCGTCGCGCGCGAGCCGCACCGATACCTCGGCGCTTACGGATACGCTCGCGGCTTCGATGGGCTGATACAACACGCTGGTGAGCTCGATCGGGTGATAGCCGCGCGAGGACAGTAGTGCGAGCACCGAGAGATCGACGACGGGCGACACTTCGTGCATCACCGCGGCGCCGCGCTCTCGGAAGAAGGCTTCGATGGTGTCCAGCAGCGGTGCAGACGCCGTTTCGCTGACCCCAAGCCCGAACGTCTGCGTGAGCGGCGAGCCCACGCCATCGAACAGGGCATAGGTGCCGCCAACGTCGAGGAGCGTGGCGCCCGACGCCGGGTCGACGGCGGCGCGGGATTGCACGAATGCGGCGTTCGCGTGCCCCTCGGCGCGTTCGATGCGACGGGCGAGGGCGAGATCGGCAAACGGAAAGGTGTGGCGCATGAGTCTATATTTCAGGAATGGTGTCCGCTTCGCTACTCCAGTCGCTCGATCCCCCTGCGGATTTCGCCGGCCGCTTCGTCGGGTCCGGCGTGCCGAAGGGCCAGGTGATGATCATCGCCCTTGCTGGCCTCTACATCCTGCCCGCCATGCTGGCCTGGAAGCGTGGCAGTTCACGTCGCTGGAAGATTACCGCCATCAACCTGCTGCTGGGATGGACGGTGATCGGTTGGATCGTGGCGATGGTGCTCACGTACGCCTACGAGCCGCCACCAACCGGCGAAGTCGACGAAGCGCACGAGCCCGGCGGCGCGCGTCCCCGCTAACGGCCGTACGTCTGCGCGAGATCGCGTAGGCGCACGGTCAGCGTGGTCGGAAGTTGGTCCCACGTGAAGCGGAAGCTCCAGTTGCCCGACTGACGACCGGGGAGATTCATCCGCGTGTCGCTGCCCAGGCCCAGCACATCCTGCAACGGGATGAGCGCCGTATTCGCCACCGACGCGAATGCCGCCCGAATCATGGCCCAGTGGATCTCGTGACCGTCGGTATCGAGATACGAGCGCGCGAACGCCTTCTCCTTCTCGACCGCGTCGGGCTCGCGCGTAGAATCGCCAGCGCCGGATGAATGCCACCACCCGACCGTCGTATCGTTGTCGTGCGTGCCGGTATAGGCCACGAGTTCACGGACATACCGATGCGGAATGAACTCGGACGACGGGCCGTCGAAGGCGAATTGTAGAATCGCCATGCCCGGATACCCGAACTGCAGACGCAGCGCTTCCACCTCGGGCGTGATCAGTCCGAGATTCTCGGCGACGATCGGCATCGGGCCCAGCGCCGAGGTGAGCGCCGTGAAGAGCGCCGCGCCGGGTCCCAGCACCCATCGACCGTTCACGGCCGTGGTGTCTTCAGCGGGCACTTCCCAGAAGGCTTCGAAGCCGCGGAAGTGATCAAGACGCACCGCGTCGAACAGCGCGAGCGACGCGCGCATCCGCTCGATCCACCAGCGATAGCCATCGCGCGACATGGCATCCCAGTCGTATAGCGGATTACCCCAGAGCTGACCCGTTTCGCTGAAATAGTCGGGCGGCACGCCAGCCTGCACAATGAGCGTGCCATCGTCGTGCAACTTGAACAGCGACCGATTCGCCCACACATCGGCGGAATCGTGCGCGACGTAAATCGGCACGTCGCCCATGAGCTGGATGCCCTGCGCCGCGCACGCGTGGCGCAGGGCCTGAAATTGTCCGGCGAACACAAACTGCTCTTTGTAGCAGCGTTCGATGCTGGGGCGCAGCTTCTCGCGCCAGCTGCGCAACGCGTCCGGGTCACGGTGCGCGGCACCGTGCTCCCACGCGGTCCATGCCGCGCCGTCATGCGCCTGTTTGAGCGCCATGAACAGTGCGAAGTCGGGCAGCCACGATTCCTGCTCGCGCACGAAGCGACGCACGAGATCGTCGTACGGCATCGTGGCGAGCCATGCATCGAGCAGCGCGCGTTTGGCCGGGATCACGGTGCCGAAGTCGCATACATGCGCCGAGTTCGGTTCCATATCGTGGCCAAAGTGCGCGCGCGCCTGCTCGGGCACGTGAATCAGCAACGGGTTGCCGGCGAACGACGAGAAGCACTGATAGGGGCTGTCGCCGTATCCGGTGGGACCGAGCGGGAGCACCTGCCAGATCTTCATGCCCGCGTCGGCCAGCCACCGGATGAACCGGAATGCATCGGGGCCCATGTCCCCGATGCCACCGGGAGACGGCAGTGAGGTCGGATGCAGCAGGATGCCGGCGGCACGCGGGAATTGCATTGATGGATAATAATCTTGACATGCTGCAGGCGGGGGTGTTTGATGGCCAGCGGACGTACCCCGTGGTTCTCCTTGGCGCCTTCGCTCATGACTCAGATCACCGCGTTGGACTACGTCGTGATGGCAATCTATTTCGCCGTCGTGCTCGGCATCGGCTGGGCATTACGGCGGAAGATGCGCACGTCGAACGATTTTCTGCTGTCGGGGCGATCGCTGCCGCCGTGGGTCACGGGGCTGGCGTTCCTGTCGGCGAACCTCGGTGCGCAGGAAGTCATCGGCATGGGTGCGTCAGGTGCCAAGTACGGCATCGCGACCGCGCATTTCTACTGGATCGGTGCCATTCCCGCGATGGTATTCGTCGGCATCTTCATGATGCCCTTCTACTACGGCTCGCGCGCGCGATCGGTGCCCGAGTATCTCAAGCTCCGGTTCGACGAGAAGACGCGCACGCTCAACGCGTTTGCCTTTGCGGCCATGACGGTGTTCTCGAGCGGCGTGTCGATGTACGCGATGGGCAAGCTGCTGAATCTGTTGCTGGGATGGGACTTCGACACGAGTGTGCTGGTGTCGGCCGGTGTCGTACTCGCATACGTGTTGCTGGGCGGTCTCACCAGCGCGATCTACAACGAAGTGCTGCAGTTCTTCATGATCGTGTTCGGCTTTGCGCCTCTCGTGTGGATTGGTCTGCGCAACGTCGGTGGCTGGGGCGGCCTGACCAGCAAACTCGCCACCGCGGCCACTGGACGAGGGCTGCCGGAGTACGCCTACACGCACGCGTGGCAGGGGATGGGGTCAGCCTCCACGAATTCCATCGGTATCGAGTGGTTCGGTATGGTGATGGGTCTCGGTTTCGTGCTCTCGTTCGGCTACTGGTGCACGGACTTTCTCGTAGTGCAGCGTGCCATGGCCGCCGATTCGATGACGGCAGCGCGCCGCACGCCGCTCATTGCGGCCGTGCCGAAAATGCTATTCCCGTTCCTCGTGATCCTGCCCGGCATGATCGCGCTGGCGATGGGGGACAACATCATCCCGCCCAAGCTCACCGAGGCCGGCGCTCCGCTGATGGATAGTCTGGGCCATGTCGTGCTCGACTACGACCTCGCCACACCGATGATGCTGGTCAAGCTGTTTCCCACCGGCATGCTGGGGCTCGGGCTCACGGCGCTGATCGCGTCGTTCATGTCGGGCATGGCGGGCAACGTCACCGCCTTCAACACCGTGTGGACGTACGACATCTATCAGGCCCACGTCAAGAAATCGGCGAGCGACGCGCACTATCTCTGGATGGGGCGCGCGGCCACCGTGGGCGGCATCGCCTTGTCGGTGGCCGCCGCGTACGTCGCGGGCGCGTTCAACAACATCATGGAGTTTTTGCAGCTCGTGTTTGCGTTCGTGAACGCGCCGCTGTTCGCCACGTTCGCGCTGGGCATGTTCTGGAAGCGCAGTACTGGACATGGCGCGTTCTGGGGGTTGGTGGCCGGAACCGTCGCGCCTGCCATTCACCATGGCGTCTCGCTGGCGGCGGGCGCTTCTCCCGGTGTGAAGGGCGGATACTTCGCCACGCTGATCAGCTACCCCAGCGAAATGGCGCAGACTTTCTGGACGGCGATCGCGGCGTTCACGACCTGCTTTCTGGTCACGATCGTCGTGAGCTTGGCCACCGCGCCGCGTCCCGACCGTGAACTTGAAGGACTGGTGTATTCCCTGACGCCGAAACCGGTCGATGATGTGCAATCCTGGTATCAGCGACCATCGGTGTTCGCCGTGGGTGTGTTGGCGTGCACGGTCGTGCTCAACGTCATCTTCTTCTAGTCTTGAGGGACTCGCCGGTGAGTGGCTCAGCCAACCTCGATCTTCGAACGCCGATCGGACTGCTCTTCATCGTACTCGGTGCGATACTGGCGATCTTCGGCGTGCTGACCAGAGCGGATACTGTCATGTACGCCCAGTCCGGGGGGATCAATCTCAACCTTGTGTGGGGCGTGGTCATGGTGCTGTTCGGGGGCATCATGACCGCCTTCGCCGTGGTGGCCCGTCGCCAGGCGTAGACCCGGCCAACCGCCACTGTCAGACCCCCTGCGCACCATACAGACATCCTCCAACGCGGAGTTTGTCTGATGGATGCCATCTTACTCGTCGATCACCAGCCCATCACCCCGCCCGCCGGTCCGGCCGGCGTGGTGGTCCGGGCTCTCGTGACCATCTCCGGCACGGTGCCGGCGCACCGGCAGCGCACTCCGCTGGCGATCTCCCTCGTGCTCGACCGCAGCGGGTCGATGGACGGCGACCGATTGGAGGCCGCCAAGGCCGCCTCGATCAGCGCCGTCGAGCGTCTGCATCGCGACGACGTCGTGTCCGTGATTGCCTTCGACGATCAGGTGCACGTCGTGGCACCGCCCGCCCTGCGAGCCCGCCAGCTCCAGCTGGTGCAGCAGCTGAGCGACATCGACAGCGGTGGCAGCACCAACCTCAGCGGCGGGTGGCTCCGCGGTCGTCAGCACATGGAGCAGGCGCTTGGGATGCTCGGCTCCCTCGAAGGATCGTCGCGCCGCATCGTGTTGCTCACCGACGGACACGCCAATGCCGGCATCACCGATCCGTCCACGTTGGTCGAGCTGGCCCGGACCGCCCGCGCGATGGGGATCACCACCACTACCATCGGGGTCGGTGAGGGCTACGACGACGAGCTTCTGCGTTCGATGGCTGACGCGGGCGGCGGCAATAGCTGGTACGTCGAACGCCCCGATCAAGCACAGGACGTCCTCGCCGAGGAGATGGGGAATCTGCTCTCGGTCTCGGCGCAGGGGCTATCGGTAACGCTCACGCTGGAGGACCCGGTGGCGATGTTCGCCACGCACTCGAGCTGGCCCGCCACCGCGGTGGCGAATACGATCACGTTCGATCTGGGCGATCTGTACGCCAGCGAGCCCAAGCCGGTGCTGGTCGAGCTGTTCGTGCCGGCCGATCAACTCGACGCGTTGGCCAGCGGCGGGGCGCCGATCGCAACGCTGGTGGTGTCGGCGGACGTGCTCATCGAAGGCGGCGGGGTTGAGCACCGCGCGATGACCCTCGGCGTGGCGGCGTCGCTGGAGACGCAGTCCACCCTCGTGCCGGCGGTCGAGCATGCCGTGCTGCTGGCTCGAGCCGCCAGGGCCCGCGAGGAGGCGGCACGCCGTCAGCGAGAGGGCGACGCCGGCGGGGCGGAGGACGAAATGCGGATGATGGTGGATTCGCTGTCGAGCAGCGCACTGGCGGCGCATCCGGACTTCGCCGACGAACTGCAGGCGCAGGCGCAGGATCTGCGAGGGCTGGCGGAGCGCTACGAGAGCCGCATGTTCAGCGAGGTCGAAGCCAAGTATCAGATGCAACGCAGCTACAATGCCCGTCGCGGAAAAAAGCAGAATGACCATGTGCTGAGACGAGAGCCGTAACGAGCGCGAGTGTCGGGCCGTAGATTTCGACGATGCGCCCGACACTCCTCGTTTCTGCGACGTTGCTGTTGGCGGCAATGTTGACCCCCCTCTACGATGGGTCACGCCTTGCGGCTCAGCCGCAGCCCGCTCCACGCCGTACCAGTGACCGCCGGGCGGCGGACCCGGCACCGTTGGCGGCTGTGACCACATTGCTCGACATCGACCGCGCGTTTTCAAAGACGAGCAGTGATCTCTCGATGCGGGCGGCGCTCGACGCGATGTTCGCCGACGGCGTCATCGCGCCGTGGCAACGCGGTGAGATCGTGAAGGGAAAGGCGGCCGTCATTCGTGCGCTGCTGCAGTCGCCCGACAGCGTCGCGAAGCTGTCGTGGGCGCCGATCCGCGGTGGTGTATCGGCCGACGGTTTGCACGGCTTCACCTTCGGCTATCTCGCGGCCGAACATCCCGATGGTCGTCTCGCGCATTCGAAATATATCGCGTACTGGGTGCGTGAGCCGCGCGGGTGGCGCGTGGCCGCGTGGAAGCGACGCCCCATCGGTGCGGCGCCACTCGCGTCCGAGCCGCAGGCACCGGCGTTGCCACGGCGCATGGTGAAAGCCACTGTCGACAGCGACGTCATCGCGCGTTACTACCGGAGCCTCGTGAACGCCGAAGTGGGCTTCTCGCAGCTCGCGCAGCGCGTGGGCCTGTCACGCGCGTTCGCCGACATGGGCTCTGCGGATGCGGTGAACATGGGCGGTCCCGATGATCCGCAGTTCGTGGTGGGTGCCGCCAACATTGGGCGCACGGTGGCGCCGAGGCACGGTGATCAGCCGACCACGATCACATGGGGTGCCGATACGGCGTTCGTGGCCTCGAGCGGTGATCTTGGTATTACCTTCGGCGTGATCCGACCCAACGTCCAACAGGATCCCAATGCCCCCGCTCCCGGTGCCGCGTTCTTCACCATCTGGCGGCGTGCCTCGTCGTCAGCGCCGTGGCGCTACATCGCTGAATGAGCTTCAACCTTTTCATCGCACATCGGGACTCACCTATGCACATCTCGGTACGGCGCGCTGCGCTGACGTTCGTTGCCGTGTTGCTGGCCGCGCCGGCCGTCGGCGCTCAGGCGCTCTCGCCGTCGACGCTCGGCCTCAGTGCTGCGGTGCACGGCGTCGGCGGTAGGATGAACACGGCCATCTATAGCGGAGCGAGCGGGAGTGCCGCCTTCGGGTTCGGCGGAGAAATCGCCTATGGCGCATCGCCGCGCTTGTCGCTCGTGGGCCGAGTGGCGCGCATTTCGTCCAAGTCGGAGATCATCACCGAGTCCACCGACTACGCGATGCTGCAGGGCGATCTTGGCCTTCGCTGGATGCAGTCGCCGGGCGCGCGCGTGAGGGCCTTCGCGGAGGCCGGCCTCGCGCTTCGTCGACTCGGGTTCGAGTACGCCGACAGCGCCGGTGTGGTCAGCGATTTCAGCGCCTTCAACGGCGGCGCCACGGTCAGTGCCGGTGTGATGGTGTTCAGGACCGACAAGATGTCGGTGGAGGCCGCTGGCACCTACACCACCGGCAACTTCAGCACGTGGAAAGTGAACGGGCAGGCGGCGTCGTTGGCGCAGATGACGTCCGAGATGCTCGGCGTGCGCGTCGGCGTGCGCTACTGGTTCAAGAAGTAGCGCGGTTTCGATCCAGGAACGCGCGCATGCGCGCGTTCCGCTCCTCGCTCGAGGCGAGATCGCGGAACGACGTATGCTCAGCGAGAAGCCCGTCGCCGAGTGTGGTGTGGTAGGCATCCAGCACTGCCCCCCGTGCCAGTCGCGTGGCCTCCCGCGGATGCGAGGCGATGCGTTGCGCGATCTCAGTCGCGCGGGCCAGCGCGCTGCCGGCCGGCACCACTTCGGAGACGATGCCGGCGCGCAGCGCGGTGGCCGCGTCGATCGGATCGCCGGTAAGGACCAACTGCATCGTCATCGACTTGCCGGCGCTCCTCGCCAACCGTTGCGTTCCCCCTGCGCCCGGCATCCAGCCCAAGGTGATCTCGGGCTGACCGAATCGCGCTGCCGCTCCCGCGACGGCGATATCGCAGCTCAGCACGAGTTCGTTGCCGCCACCGAACGCCACGCCTTCTACCGCGGCGATCATCGGACACCCTGCGCGCCAGATCCGCTGCCAGGCAATCGTGCGGGGATGACGCTCGAGCGCCGGTCCGTCGAGCGCCAGCATCTCGGTGATGTCGGCTCCCGCCGCGAACGCGCGCGCGTTTCCGGCCAGGACAATGCAACGCACGCGGTCGTCCGCATCAGCCACCTCGATCGCGGCGGCCAGCTCGCTCATCGTCTGATGGCGCAGCGCGTTGCGCGCATCGGGCCGGTCGATCGTGATGGTGACGACGCCGTCCACGCATTCGCTCACGAGTACATCGCGTGCGGTGCTCATGCGGGTTCGTCCGGCACGATCGCGGTGGCTTCGATCTCGACCAAGGCGTTGACCTCCATCAACGCGCACACCTGTACCGCCGACATCGCGGGATACACGCGGCCAAGCACTTCGCGGTAGGCCTCGCCCAACGCGGCACCACTCGCGATGTACTGGTTGCGGTCGGTCACGTACCATGTGAGGCGCACAAGATGCTCCGCTGTGGCACCGTCGCAGGCCAACACCTCGACGATGTTGCGCATGGCCTGCTTGGCTTGCTCCACGAAGTCGTCACTCACCATCTGCTGCTGCGCGTTCCACCCGATCTGTCCGGCCACATGAATCTGACGGCCGCGCGCTGACATCCCATTGGCGTATCCACGTGGGCGCGACCATCCGTCCGGCTGTAACGTGCGATGCATCAGCTGTTCTCCTTGAGACGGAATCGCTGAAGCTTTCCCGTGTCGGTTTTGGGCAGCGCGCTCACAAACTGCACTTGTCGTGGATACTTGTACGGCGCAATCGTCGCCTTGACGTGCTCTTGCAGCAGGCGCACGAGCGTCGCGTCGCCTTCAACGCCAGCTCGCAGTACGACAAAGGCGGTCACCACTTGTCCGCGCTCGTCATCGGGAAGCCCGACCACGGCACACTCGGCGACTGCTTCATGCTGCAGCAGTGCGCCCTCAACTTCGGGCGCTCCGATGTTGTAGCCGGCCGAGATGATGAGATCGTCGGTGCGGGCCTTGAAGAACACGTAGCCGTCGTCGTCCATCGTGCAGGCATCGCCTGTGAGATTCCACCCGCCCTGCACGTAGGATGTCTGTCGCGCGTCGGCGAGATAGCGACAGCCAGTGGGACCGCGAACCGCCAGCCGCCCCACCTCGCCGCGGGGCACCTCGCGCATGTCGTCGTCGAGCACGGCGATGGTGTAACCGGGTACCGCCCGTCCGATCGCGCCGCGTCGCCAATCCCTACCGGCCGCGCCGATGAACACGTGGATCAACTCGGTGGCGCCGAGACCGTCGAGCATCTCGAGACCGGTGGCCTCGCGCCAGAGGGTGCGTGTGGCATCGGGCAGGGCTTCACCGGCCGACACGGTCACGCGAAGCGAGGAGGTGTTGAAACACCCCGCACGATCCCGGATCATGATCGCCATATGTCGATAGAACGTCGGAGCGGTAAAACTGATCGTTGCACCGGTGTCGGCGATGGCTTCGAGCAAGCTCTCCGGCGATGCGCGCTCCAGCAATACGACGCTGGCACGCGCGGCCATCGGAAAGCACACGAGGCCGCCGAGCCCAAAGGTAAATGCGATCGGCGGGGTACCGATGCAGCGATCGTTGGGCGTGATGCCCAGTACCTGCTCGGAGAATCCACGGCACATCGCCATCACATCCCGATGAAAGTGCATGCATCCCTTCGGAATCCCCGTGGTGCCCGATGTGAACGCGATGAGTGCGACATCGTCACTCGCCGTGGTGGCCGCAGCGAACGGCGCGCTGTGTCGCGCCATGGCGCGCTCGAGGCCGTCGGCGCCGTCTCCGCCCCAGCATCGTACGGCGCGAACAGATGGTGTCCCAGCCGCGGCCGTGGCCAGATCCTCCAATAGCCGTGCATCGCACAGTGCGGCGTTGCACTGCGCGCGCTCGATCACCATGCGCAACTCACCGGCCCGCAGCATCGGCATCGTGGTCACGGCCACCATGCCGGCCTTGAGCGTGGCCAGCCACGCCACTGTCATGAAGCGGCCGTTGAAGCCGCGGCAGAGCACGCGATTGCCGGAGACGAGTCCGAGATCGTGCACCAGCACGTGCGCCAGCGCGTCGACCTGCGCCGCCAACTGCGCGTACGTGGTCTCTTCCCATCCACCGAGGCTATCCGGCACCACGATCGCTACGCGATCACCGTGCCCTTCCTCAATGGCGCGATCGAGTAGCTCCACCGCCGCATTGAGACGCGGCGGCACCGCGTACACACCCTCGAGCATGATCACCGGCCAGTGCTCGACCGGCGGCAGCTGCGCACGTGCGAAACCATCGACATGGCCGCTCGGGTGCAGCTGCACGGTCATGCGATCAGATGACGTCGTCATGGCGTGATCTCAGCGCTGACGGTGAGCCTTCACGGTCTCGCGGCCGACGAGCAGGCGCTGCACTTCCGTGGCACCTTCGTATATCCGCAACGCGCGCACATCGCGATACAGTCGCTCCACCACTTCACCCACGCGCACGCCACGGCCGCCGTGCAGCTGTAGCGCACGGTCGATCACCTGCTGCGCCAGCTCCGTACCGGCCAGCTTGGCCATTGCGGCCACGCCGGTGCTGCGGCTGCTCTGGGTGTCGCGATGCCACGCGGCCCGATAGGTCATGAGCGCCGCCGCGTCGAGATCGGTGGCCATGTCGCCCAGAATCGCCTGCGCTACGGGCTGCGCACTCAGCGTGGTGCCGAACATGGCGCGTGACTCGGCTTGTGTAAGCGCCTCGTGCATAGCGCGTCGCGCAAATCCCGTCGCGGCCGCGGCTACCGACACGCGGAAGATGTCGAGCGTGCGCATGGCGAGCGAAAAGCCCTCTCCCTCGACGCCGAGCAGCGCGTCGTGCGGTACCACGCACGAGTCGAACGACAGCAGCGCCAGCGGGTGCGGCGACATCACCGTGATGCGCTCGGCGACACGCAGGCCCGGCGTGTCGGCCCGCACGAAGAAGGCACTGATACCTTTGGATCCGGTCGGCTCGGCGCCGCTGCGGGCGAAGACGCAGTAAAAATCGGCGATGCCGCCATTCGAGATCCATGTCTTGGCGCCGTCGAGCTGCCAGCCCGCATCGGTGCGCGTGGCCCGCATACGCATCGCCGCCACATCGGAACCGGCATCGGGCTCCGAGAGAGCGAATGCGGCGATCGCACTGCCCGAGGCCACGCGCGGTAGCCACTCAGCGCGCATCGCGTCGCTGCCCCCCAAGCTGATCGCACCAGACCCCAACCCCTGCATGGCAAATGCGAAGTCGGCGAGTCCATCGTGGGCGGCAAGCGCCTCGCGCAGCAGGCAGAGCGCGCGCGAGTCGAGTGTGGGGAGCGCACCGCCCCATGGCGCCGGCACGCAGTAGCGCAGAAAGCCGGCATCGCCCAGTCGACGCACCCAGGCGCGGCAGGCGTCGTCGACCTCGGCCTCACCATGCGCAAGCGGCTCGGTACCCTGCGCCGCGGTCCACTCGGTCACGGACGTCGCGAGCGCGCGATGCGCGTCGTCGAAGAACGGCCAGGCGAGATGCTCAGTTGCGCCCTGCATCGTCAGTTCCCCTCGAATACGGGGGACTGCTTGGCGGCGAACGCTTCGAACGCCCGGCGGAAATCCTGCGTGCCCATGCACAGCGCCTGCGCCTGTGCTTCCATCTCGATGGCCTGATCGATCGACACGTTCCACTCTTGGGCCAGCATGGTCTTGGTCATGCTGTGCGCGAATGCCGGGCCGTTGGCGAGATCGCCGGCGCGCTTGACGGCCTCAGTCAACAGCGCGTCGCGTTCGACGAGCGCGTTGTAGAAGCCCCACCGTTCGCCCTCGGCCGCGTCCATCGCGCGTCCGGTATACAGCAGTTCCGACGCACGCCCCTGGCCGATGATGCGCGGCAGCAGCGCACAGGCGCCCATGTCGCAGCCGGCGAGGCCCACGCGCGTAAACAGAAACGCCGTGCGCGCCTGTGGCGTCGCCAGGCGCATGTCGGAGGCCATGGCGAGAATGGCGCCAGCGCCGGCGCAAACGCCGTCGACTGCCGCGATGATCGGCTGTGGACAGGCGCGCATTGCCTTGACGAGATCACCCGTCATGCGCGTGAACGCCAACAGCTCGGGTATAGCCATGCGCGTGAGCGGCTCGATGATCTCGAACACGTCTCCACCGGAACAGAAATTGTGCTCGGCACCCGTGAGCACGATGGCACGAATGTCCGATGCGTAACTGAGATCGCGAAAGAGATCGCGCAGCTCGGCGTACGACTCGAACGTGAGCGGATTCTTGCGCGACGGACGGTTCAGGGTGATCACCCCTACGCGACCGTCGTGCGCGGTCGACCACGCGAAGTGCTGCGGCTCGAGCGCCGCCAACGGGTGCCGCATCGCCGTCATTGAATTGGTCATGAGCTGCTCCTGGGAGAACGAACACGATCTTTCACGACGCCAAGCCGCGTGTGCATCGCGCGCTGGTCGTCGGCAGGAAGTGCGGCAAAGATGTCGGAGACCCAGCGCTCATGGGCGTGCGCCATGGCGGCGAAGTGGCGCTTGCCGGCCGCCGTCAGTCGTACGATGGCGGCGCGTTTGTCGGTTGGAGACACGCGCCGCGTGACGAGCTTGTCGGCCTCGAGGGCGCGTACCAGCCACGTGACATTGCCGCCGGTGGTGAGAATGCGCTCGGAGAGTTCTCCCATGCGCAGGCCGTCGGGCGCGCGTTCCAGCTGTGCCATCAAGTCGAAGCGTGGCAATGTAGAGCCGAACTCGCGCTTGAGGGCGCTGTCCAGCTGACGCTCGACGAGCGTGGTCGTCGTGAACAGGCGCAGCCAGAGGCGGAGCGATTCCTGATCGGTCCTCGTCACCCGCCACGCTCCGGTGTACGCTCGTCGTCGGCGCGCCCGTCAATCACGATGGTCTGACCTATGGCCGCGCCGATCGGTGCGGTGCATAACGCGAGCACCGCGTCGGCCACTTCTTCCGACGTCACGATACGCGTCTGCCCGGCATCGGCAAGGATCGACTGCAGTGCATCGTTGGCAGTGCGCCCGGTACGCTGCACGATCCGCTCGACGGCACCGGTCACGAGGTCAGTGTCGGTGTACGCAGGGCATACCGCATTCACCGCCACGCCGCGCGGTCCGGCCTCCAGCGCGAGTGAGCGCGTGAGCCCGATCATCGCATGCTTGGCTGCCGTGTACGCCGTGACGTAGGGCGCGCCCATGAGGCCGGCCACACTGGCCACGTTCACAATGTGGCCAAAGCTGCGCTCGATCATGCCAGGCAACACCACCTGCGACGCGTACACCGGCGCCATGAGGTGCATCGCAAGCATGCGCTCAAATAATGCCGTGTCGCTCTTGAGAAACGGTGCCGATTCGGCGGTGCCGGCGTTGTTCACCAGAATGTCGACGGGCCCCAACGCTTCGGCGGCAGCGACGCACGCGCCGACCAGCGCCTCACGATCGGTCACATCGGCCACGACCACCGTGTATGGACCCGACAATGAGGCCGCCACGGCTTTGGCGCGTGCGGCGTCACGCACCAGCAGCGAGACCCGGGCGCCGTTCGCAGAGAGGGCGCGCGCAATCGCCGCGCCGATGCCGCGGTTCGCTCCGGTCACCATCGCATGGCGGCCGGCTAGCGCCGGCAACGAATCACTCGTATGCAGGCTCATGTGAGCTCTCCGGTGGGCGGTGCGCCCTCGGCGGCAGCGCGCGTCGAGCGCTCGCGTTCAATGAGACGATCCAGCTGTGACTTGCCAGCCAGATACTGCACCGGCCACACGGCGCCGGCGTAGCCGTACTTCGCTGCTTCCATGAGCGTCCACGCCGGATTGGTCAGATGCGGACGTCCGATGGCGACCAGATCCGCGCGTCCCGATGCAATGATCCCGTTGGCCTGATCGGCGTCGGTGATCGCACCGACAGCGATGGTCGCAATGCCCGCCTCCTGTCGTACGCGATCGGCAAAGGGCGTCTGCCACATGCGGCCGTACACCGGACGCTCGCGCTTCACGACCTGCCCGGCGGACACGTCGATCATATCTGCGCCGGCGTCCCGGAACAGTGTGGCGATCGCCACCGCATCGTCATCAGTATTGCCGCCGGTCGCCCAGTCATGCGCGGAAATGCGCACCGAGATCGGCAAGTTGGCCGGCCACACGGCGCGCACCGCGGTGAACACTTCGCGCGGAAACTTGGCGCGCCCCGCGAGATCACCGCCGTAGGCATCGGTGCGACGGTTTGTGAGCGGGGAGAGGAAGCCCGACATGAGATAGCCGTGTGCGAAGTGCAACTCCAGCCAATCAAATCCAGCGGCCACGCCACGCTGCGCGGCCTGCACGAACTCCCCGGTCACGCGCAGCATGTCGTCGCGTGTCATCTCGCGGGCCGTTTGCGAAATACCGTCGAGATACTGAAGCTCCGACGCGGCGATCAACGGCCAGGCCCCATGCTCGAGCGGTTGGTCGATGCCGTCCCACATCGTCTTGGTCGCCCCTTTCGCTCCCGCATGTCCGAGCTGCAGTCCGATCTTCGCCGGCGTGTGCTCGTGCACGAAGCGCACGATGCGGGCCCAGATGTCGCGCTGATCGTCGTTCCACATGCCCGGGCATACGGGCGAAATGCGCGCATCGGGTGCCACGCACGTCATCTCGGTCATCACGAGTCCGGCGCCACCGGTGGCACGAGCGCCGAGATGCACGAGGTGCCAATCGGTGGGCAGGCCGTCGTTGGTGGCCGAGTACTGCGCCATCGGGCTGACGACGATCCGGTTCGGCACCGTGACGCCGCGCATCGTGAACGGCGTGAAGATCGCCGGCGGTGCGGTGGCATCGGGCGCGACCGTCAGCCCAGACTGCTGCGCGAACCATCGTTCGAAGGCGCCCACGTACGCCGCGTCGCGCACGCGCAGGTTCTCATGCGAGATGCGCTGCGAGCGCGTGAGCAGCGAGTAGGCAAACTGCTCGGGGGCCAGCGTGGCGTAACGGTCGACATGTTCGAACCACTCGGTGGAGTTGCGCGCCGCGTTCTGCAGCTTGAGCACTTCCACGCTCCGTTCGGCCTGGTAGCGCGCCAGCGCCGCCGCGATGTCGCCCGGATGGGCCGCCAGCTGCGTGTCGAGCGCAATGGCGTCTTCGAGGGCGAGCTTGCTGCCGGAGCCGATGCTGAAGTGCGCCGTGTGCGCCGAGTCGCCCAACAGGACGAGCGAAATGCGGCGCGTGCTGGTGTCGCCGCGGTCATCACGCGGGATATCGAGCCAGTGGACCCATTCGGCGCAGGTCACGCGGGGGAACCGGATCCACTGCGCCGAGCCACGGAGATGCGCTGCGTTGCTCACGAGTGGTGCTCCCTGCAACGTGTCGGCGAAAAGCGATTCGCAGAACGCGATCGATTCGGCGTCCGTCATATCGGCGACACCGGCCTGCTCCCATACATCGTGCGGTGTCTCCACGATGAAGGTGCTCATCTCGCCATCGAACTGATACGCGTGGGCCTGAAACCAGCCGTGGGCGGTCTCCGTGAAGGCAAACGTGAAGGCGTCGAACCGTCTGGGCGTGCCGAGCCACACGTAGCGGCAGCGGCGCAAATCGATCTCAGGCCGGAAGCCGTCTGCGAATCGCTTGCGCAGGCGGCTCTTGATGCCGTCTGAGACGATCACGAGATCCGCCTTGGCTTCGGCAGCGAGCGCCTCCAGCTGGTCGGGCTGAAGTTCCTGCTGAAAGTGGAGGGCGACGCCCACGTCGCGGCAACGCTGCTGCAAGATGGCCAGGAGCCGCTTGCGCCCCACGCCACTGAAGCCGTGCCCGCCCGAACGCAGGGAGCGGCCGGCAAAGCGGACGTCGATGTCATCCCAACGGTGGAGCGCCTCGCTGATCGCGGCGCCACTCTCCGGATCGGCCGCGCGCAGGTTGGCGACCGTCTGGTCGGAGAGCACGACGCCCCAGCCGAACGTGTCGTCGGGACGATTGCGCTCGATCACCGTGATCTCGGCCTTCGGATCGCGCCGCTTCATGAGCAGCGCGGCATAGAGCCCGCCTGGACCACCACCAACGACGACGACGTTCACCGCATTCGCTCCGTAATGAGGATACCCCTCGACGCTACGATCAATTACTTCAAATATCAAGGAATTGGGTGCCACCGGGCTGTTGCGGCCTCTTGGCGGTGCGTTAAGGCCGGGAGATCGTCACGCGAAGAATACGGTCGAGCTTGGGGAATTCGCGATCCATGTACGCATTGCCGCCGCGCTCGAGCGGTCCCTGCTTGCCCTGTCGCACGCCGCTGCCGGAGTCTTCGCCGTAGCCGCTGTACAGGCTGTCGAGCACCGACATGCCTTCCACGACGGTGCCGAGCACCGTGAACGGCTCGGCGTCGTTGCGCGGGTTGTCGGCGAGGTTCACATAGATCTGCGTGTTGCGCGTGTGCTCGCGACCCGGGCCCTCGTACGAAAAGGCGAACGTCCCGCGCGTGTTACGCGACCGGGGCGGGTCGTCGCGCAGATAGCGACCCTTCCAAGCGGCATTCACCGCCGAGTCGCCGTGCAGGCCCCACTGCGCGATGTACGCGGTGCGCACGCGGTGAAAGCGGGTGTCGGTGAAGTAGCCAAGCCGCGCGAGATTGTAGAGCCGGTCGGCGCCAAGCGGGCCCCAGTCGCGATGGAGTTCGAGCACGAACACGCCTGTGGTTGTTTCGAAGCGGAGACGCGAGAGCGGCGGGGCAGGGCGTGTGAACTCGGCGTTGGCAGGGCTCAGCAGGAGCGGGCGTGCGGTGGTGGTCGACGGCGTGCGATGGCAGGCGCCGATGGCCGCGGCGCAGGCGACCAGCGTGAGCGTTCGGCGCAGCGTTGGAAGCTGTCGGGGAATCGACATGCGGTGATGGTAGTGCGTGCGGGGACTGCGCGTGAGGGGACTGGCCGACCTGCGGTGACCTCACTCTGGACTGCGATGTTTGGGAAGGTAGCTTCCCGCTTACTTACCCCCGCGATCGGCGGGATTCCTTACCACTGGGAGACAATGCACATGCTACCCTCTGCCGTCCGCGAAGCAGCGGCCACCGCACGTCGAGTCATCGTCGCGCTCGGTCTCGTTGCCGTGAGTCTGGCTCCTCGCGCCGACGTACAGGCACAAGCCACCGGTACGATCGCCGGTACCGTGGTGAACGAAAAGAACGGCTCCCCGCTCAGCGACGCGCAGATTCTGGTGGAAGGCCGTACCGTTGGCACCAGCTCTGATGCCGGCGGCCGCTTTCGTCTGGCCGGGCTGACCGGAGCCGGCCAAGTGCAGCTCACGGTACGGCGCATCGGCTTTCAGCCGCGAACGATTGGCGTGACGATCGGTGATGCAAGCGTCCGGATCGCCATGTCGGAGCGCGCCATGGAGCTCACGTCGGTCGTCGTCACTGGCACCGCCGGTGTCGCGGAGAAGCGGGCGATCGGCAACGCGGTGAGCACCGTGAACGCGGCAGAAATTGTCGCAACCCAGCCGGTGAGTTCGTTGCAGGAACTGCTCAACGGCCGCGCCTCGGGCGTCAGCGTGGTGGCAAGCTCGGGACAGGTCGGCAGCGGCTCACGTATTCGCGTGCGTGGTGCCAGCTCCCTGTCCCTGTCGAACGATCCGCTCATCTACGTCGACGGCGTGCGTGTCGACAACACGCAAGCGTCCGGCCCGGCGAATCAGGGCTTCGGTTCGGCGTCCATCTCTCGCTGGAACGACTTCAACCCGGATGACATTGAGAGCCTCGAAGTCATCAAGGGTCCGGCAGCGGCCACGCTATACGGTACCGAAGCATCCAACGGTGTCATTCAGATCATTACCAAGAAAGGCGCCGCTGGTCGCCCCGTGTGGAGTGTCACCGCGCGTGGTGGCTCCAGCTGGGTGCCCGACTTTCTCACGCGTTTCGACGATAACTACGGCACCGTCCCCCGCGCCGGCAGCACCACGGCGCTGGATACGATCAGTATCTCGACCAAGCAGCTGAACGACTCGCTGCAGCGCAAGTTCGGCAACGACGTGTTCACCAACGGTACGCTGCAAGACATCCAGATGTCCGTGTCCGGTGGAACGAGCGCGGTCCGCTACTACGTTGGCGGCGGCTATGAGGAGAATCAGGGTGCCGAACGCGTGAACCGCCTGCGTCGCACCAACCTCCGCGTGAATCTGCAGGCCAATCCCTCGCCAAAAGTGGATCTCCAGACCTCTCTCGGATACACGACGGGACGCACGTATCTGCCGTACGAGTCGGGTGGCGGTGGCGCGGTGTGGGGCACGGTGTTTTCCTCGCCGACGTTCCTATATGGTGGCGTGAACACGTCGTCGCGGAACCCGAACAATCCGCAACTCGGGTTCCGCTCGGGACCACCGAACGCCTACTACGAAGCGTACGATGTGTTTCAGGATGCCGATCGCTTTACGGGCAGCTTCCAGTTCACCAATCGGCCTACGAACTGGCTGAACCATCGGCTCATCGTAGGATTGGATCGGCTCGCCGAGAACAATGAAGACCGGACCCCACGCAACGACATCATCGGGGCCACGTATGCGTCGTTTGCCGGCAGCGGTCTCCCGACGGCCGGCGCGATTTCCACGTCCACTCGCGACGTGACGCTGACCTCGTACGACTACGTCGCCAATGCGGACTTCAAACTGCTCCCCTCGGTCAAGAGTGTCACGTCCGTCGGCGGGCAGATCTATCTGCGTCAATCACGACTGCGCTCGATCAGCGGCACTACGTTTCCCGCCGTGGGTTTGACCTCCATCGCATCCGCCAGCATTCGCAATGTTGGTGGTGATGAACTGGTGCAGAACAACACGGTGGGTGCATTCGTCCAGCAGCAGTTCGTCTGGAACGATCGGTTGTTCCTCACCGCCGCGATCCGGACCGACGACAACTCGGCGTTCGGCACCAACTTCGACGCGGTGACGTATCCCAAGCTGAGTGCCTCGTGGGTGCTGAGCGACGAGCCGTCGCTGCCGATTCCGGCCTTCTTCAACCAGCTGCGCGTCCGTTCGGCCTACGGCGCCAGTGGCTTGCAGCCCGGGGCGTTCGACGCCATTCGCACGTATTCGGCGTCCGGCGGATTTCTCACCCCGTCATCGGCTGGTAATCCGGATCTCGGACCGGAGCGGAGCAGCGAACTCGAACTCGGTCTCGACGCCGGCATGTGGAACGACCGCGTCGGTCTCGAAGTCACGTATTTCGCCGGCTCCACCAAGGACGCCATTTTGTCCCGTCAGGCGCCGCCCTCCAATGGCTTCCCGGGCCTCCAGTTGTTCAATGCGGGGCAGGTGGACCGCAACGGGTTCGAGTGGCTGCTGCGCGGCACGCCGCTACGGCGCGATAACGTATCGCTCGAATTGACGCTCAGCGGATCGGTGAACAGCTATAACATCGCGTCGCTGGGCGGGACCACGGAGTTCGTATCGCTCAGCAGCAACGTCGCGCACAAGGTCGGTTACGCGCCCGGTGCCTGGTGGGACCGCCGCATCGTCAGTGCCGACTATGACGCGGTCACGAAGCGCGCCACGAATCTGCTGTGCGACAATGGGACCGGGGGCACCGTGGGCTGTGCAACGGCACCACGCGTTTTTCTCGGGAACACGGTGCCGAGACAGGAAGGCTCCTTCTCCGCCGGCCTCACGCTGTTCCGCAATCTCCGCGTGAACGCTTTTGTCGACTGGCGCGGCGGCTACAAGAAGCTCGATGGCAACTACCGCGTCCGCTGTGGCGCGTTCGTACTCTGTCGTGAGCTCTATTACCCCGACGAAGTACAGGACAAGACCCTGCTCGCCGCCGTGCAGGCGGGAACGGCATTTACCCATCATCTCATCTCCGACGCGAGTTTTGCGCGGTTCCGTGAACTCGCGGCCACCTATACGCTGCCGCAGTCGTTGGCCCGGCGCCTCGGAGCCAGCCGTGCCTCGATCACCGTGGCTGGTCGCAATCTCGGCCTGCGGACCAACTTCCCGGGCATCGAACCGGAAGCCTCGTTCAATGGTGGTACGCGTGGCGGTGCATTCGGCCAGTGGGAACAGAGTGTGCTGCCGCAGCTCCGTCAGTTTGTGACCACCGTCAACTTCAACTTCTGACCATCATGCCCAAGACGATGAAGGTTATGACCGCGGTGATCATGCTCGGATTCACCGCCGCCTGCAGCAATTTCGACCGCTTGCTCACGGTACAAACGCCAAGCCGACTGGCTGAGTCATCGTATCTCGTGCCCGGCAATGCCGCGCTCATCTCAGCCAGTGCCGTGTCCGACTATGAATGCGCACTGGGCGGCTACATCGTCGCCAGCGGACTCGGCGCCGGCGAACTCGTGGACGCCACCCAAACCGCCGCCCGCTGGAATTACGACCGACGCAACGTGGAAGCGGTGGACGCGCTCTACTCCTCATCGGGGTGCGAAGGCATCGGCGTGTATACGCCGATCAGCACGGCGCGATACACCAACGACCAAGCCGTAGCCAAGCTCGAAGGATGGAGCGACACCGAAGTCCCCAACCGGCAGCGACTCATCGCGATCAACTCCGCGATGGCCGGCTACAGTGTGCTGTTGCTCGGCGAAGGGTTCTGCGAAGGCGTGATCAACCTCGGGGCGTCCCTCACGCCGGCCCAGCTCTTCGATTCGGCGGAAACGCGATTCACCCGCGCCATTGCCGCCGCCACGACCGCGGGTGATGCGGCCGTGCTCAATCTCGCCTACGTAGGGCGGGCGCGCGCGCGAATCAACAAAGGGGCCAAGGCGGGCGCGGCCGAAGACGCGGCGCGTGTACCGGTGGGCTTCGTCTACAGCGCCACCGCCGATGCAACGATCGGTCGTCGCAACAATCGCATCTTCCAGCAGGTGAACCAGTCGAACAACACGTCGGTGGCGCCGGCGTATCGTACGTTGAATGATCCGCGGGTGTCGGTGACTGATATCAATCGGACCGCGGCCGACCAGGTGAACCGGCTGTGGAATCAGAACAAGTACGCCAGTCTGACGGCGACGTACCCGATTGCCTCGGGTATCGAGGCGCAGCTGATTCTCGCCGAGGCGCGCGGTGGTGCGGAAGGCGTGAACATTCTCAATGTGCTTCGCGCACGGACCGGCGTGGCGATGCCGGCGTTGTCTGCCGCGGAAACGGCCAACTTCGACAGCGCGGTGGCGGAGGAACGTCGCCGCGAGCTGTTCCTGCAGGGGAATCGCTGGTTCGATGCGAAGCGGTTCAACATCGCGCAGGTGCCGGCGGCCGGGGTGCTCTATCCCAAGGGCGGCAGCTACGGCACGCAGCGCTGCTGGCCGCTGCCTGACGTGGAGAAGCTCGCCAACCCGAATTTCGGCCGGTAGGCGGTGAGTAGGGGGCGGGCGCCAGTGGCGGCCCGCCCCGCTATGGCGGGCGCATTCGCCTGCTACGAAAAAACGCGACGAAGGTGTCGCGTTTTTTCCGTTCGGTATGGCCGAGGCGGCGATGTCGAGGCCGCGGTCGAATCCTAACTGCCTCGCGCGCCGTACGTTGGCCCATGCCCACCGACGAAGCGTTACGCGCGCTCGACGCGCTGAACGCGCGCGTGATGCAGTACCCCGCCGCCGCGCGCCTCACGCTGATGTGCCGCATTTTGCTCGCGGTCGCCTTCATTCCCACCGGCAGCGTGAAGCTGATGGGCGAGCGGTTCACCTCACTGGGGGTGAACACCTCCGTGGGGGCGTTCTTCGAAGCCATGTATCAGACCGGCGCCTATTGGCGGTTTCTCGGCCTCTCGCAGGTGGTGGCGGGCCTGCTGCTGCTGATTCCTGCGACCGCGTTCTATGGTGCGGTGCTGTTCCTACCGATTCTCGTGAACGTCGTGGTGATCACGATCGCGATCGAGTTCACAGGGACGCCGGTGATCACGGTGGCGATGCTGCTGGCTAATCTGTGGCTGCTGGCGTGGGACTGGCCCCGGTGGCGCGCGGTGCTGATCACGGACTCGTCGCGGCCCGTCGTGCGCGGGTGGTCGCGCCTGGAGCGGGCTGGGTGGCTGCTGGGCGCGGCGAGTGTGGCGGCGTTCTTCTTCGCGGTGCGCGGCGTGGCACTGCAGGGGACAGCGGGGGTGGTGGTGGGGCTTGGCGTGATCGGCGGGGCGATGGTGGTGACGGCGTGGGTGCGGGCGGCGCGGGGGCGGTAGGGGGACGCAGGGCGAATTAACCACGATGTACTTGACCATAGTTTGGCATGGTTTGCGATAGACAATGAGACTGGCCGAATCTGGCTGCGTGTCCTGGCCAACAGCCGGTGCTCGGTTCACATTGCCCGAGAGTGTCCGGATTGCCCCTGACTCAATCCTAAGAAAATGACCGATCGCCCGCGTTCAGGATGGGAATCCAGCTTTGCTGATTTTCGCGCAGCACCGGCAAAGCAAATTCGCGAGAGCCTCGCGGCATTCGTGATTGATGCGTCCCCGGAGCAGCATCGTGCGTGGGCGGATTCGATCCCGCCGCTTCAGTCTGAGGTTTCCGAAGTACTCATAAGAGATGAGCTCGCTCGCCAATACTCCGCGATATTGGAGTACGAACTGCCGATGGAATCGCGTCGACCCGACGTGGTGTTGCTGGTCGGAGCTGGCGTGATGGTGGTCGAGTTGAAGGGAAAGCTCACGCCAAGTCAGGCTGATCTCGATCAGGCGGCCGCCTATGCGAGAGACCTTCGAAACTATCATCGCGAATGTATTGGGCGGGATGTCACCGCCGTACTCGTGCCGACGCGTGCACGCGGCTATCAACATGAGATTTCCGGCGTTCATGTGACCGGACCGGACGCACTGGACGCCGTGGTGGAAAACCTTACGCGTGCAAAGCGCGAGCCCGTTCTGACTCGTGAAGCGTTTCTTTCAGACGGCGCCTATTGTCCGCTGCCTACGATTGTCGAGGCCGCACGAGAGCTCATGGCTTCTGGTTCGCTTCGCAAGATTGAAAGAGCGCATGCCGCGACGGAACCTGCGATCGACGAGATCAAGCGTATCGTACATCAAGCGGCGCTCACCAAGTCACGCCACCTCATCCTGTTGACTGGCATACCCGGTGCGGGCAAGACACTGGTCGGCTTGCAGACGGTCCATGCGCGGTACCTCGATGACCTCGCGGTGGCGCGAGCCGACGGAAAGCCTACCGCTCCGGCGGTGTACCTGAGCGGCAACGGCCCTCTCGTCGAGGTGCTGCAATACGAGATGCGCGCCGCCGGCGGCGATGGGAAGACGTTTGTTCGCGGTGTGAAGGAGTACGTCAAACGCTACTCCTCGGCACGGTCACCGGTGCCGCCCGAACATGTGCTGGTCTTCGATGAAGCGCAGCGAGCCTACGACGCGGATCAGGTTCGTGCAAAGCATGATCGCGTGGATGCGCGAAGCGAGCCGGAAGAATTCATCGGATTCGCAGACCGCATTCCAGAATGGTGTGTCGTGGTCGGACTCATTGGCAACGGACAGGAGATCCACATCGGCGAAGAGGGCGGACTCGGGCAATGGAAGACGGCGGTAGAGGGGTCTTCCAAGAGCGCCGAATGGACAGTCCACGCTCCAGCCGCGGTGGCCGGACTCTTCAAGGGAGGAGCCGTACCTTTCGAGAACCGGCCTGCTCTCAATCTCGATCGGGAATTGCGTTTCCACTTCGCGGGCGATCTGCACCGTTATGTCGCTCTCTTGCTCGACGGCGCGGCGCCCGTAGATCTTGCGCCGATTGCGCACCAACTCGACGTTGGTGGCTATCACCTGCGCATCACTCGTTCGCTCGACGCTGCGAAGAGCTACCTGCACGAGCGATATGCCGACGACGCACGCGCACGCTTTGGCATGGTCGCATCGTCACGCGACAAAGCGCTCGAGGCGTTCGGCGTCCCCAATGACTTTCAGTCGACCAACAAATTCATGAAGATCGGTCCGTGGTATGGCGACGACGAGTCCGACTATGGAGGACGAAGCTGTCGTCGGCTCGCCTCCTGCGTGACGGAGTTCGGCGCTCAGGGACTCGAGCTCGACGCGGCGTTGCTGGCGTGGGGAACTGACTTCCTTCGATGCGGAGGTGCCTGGTCCAATACGCTGGCACGCAGATACAAGCGCGGAACGAAGATCAAGGATCCGTACCAACTTCGACTCAACGCGTACCGCGTGCTGCTGACACGAGGTCGTGATGGGACGGTTCTCTTCCTGCCGCCGCTGTCGTCTCTCGACGAAACACACGCGTACTTCACCGCGGCGGGGATGAAATCTCTCGACTGACGCCCTACTGCGTCACCCCCATCAAGTACTTCGCATACCACCCCACATACCGGTCGTACCGGTCCTTCACAAAACTTGGCCGCGAGATCCCGTGGAACTGCCCGGGATACACGATCATCTGACTCGGCACACCCAGTGACTTGAGCGCCTGATACATCTGCTCACCGCCGGCGATGGGGACGTTGAAGTCCTTCTCGCCACCGAGGAACATGGTAGGTGTGGTGATGCGGTCGGCGTGCCAGAAGGGATACGACAGCTTCTCCCACAGCTTCGGATTCTTCCACGGCGCGCCGAGTTCGTTCTCATACTGGTAGATGTACTGGTCGCTGCCGTACATCGTGGTCTGCAGCGCGCTGCCGGCGCCGCTGGTGGCGGCTTTGAAGCGGGTGGTCGTCGCGATGGTGTAATCGGTGAGGATGCCACCATAGCTCCAGCCGCCGATCCCCATCCGCGTCGTATCCACCACGCCGGTGGCGATCACGTGATCGACACCGGCCATCAAGTCCTGTACTTCCTTGTTGCCCCAATCAGCGAAGATGGCCTTCTTCCACGCCTGCCCACGTCCCGAGCTACCGCGATAGTTCACCGCCAGCACGAGGTAGCCGTTGGCCGCGAACAGTTCACGCTCGAACGAGAACGCGTGCTGATCCTGTCCGTTCGGGCCGCCGTGAATGCGCAACATGAGCGGATACTTCTTGCTCGCATCAAACCCGGCGGGCTTCACCAGCAACGCGCCTACGGTGAGGCCGTCTTTGTTCTTGAACTGCACGTCTTCGGTGGTGCCCAGCGCAAGCGACGAAAAGATCGAGTCGTTCACATGCGTGAGCGCGCGCAGTGCGCCGTTCTCGAACGCGTACACTTCTCCCGAGCGCGTAGCCGTCGCGGTATTCACCACCACGCGACCGCTACTCGATGCGTCGTACGAGCTGACGGCGCGCCGTCCGTCGAGCACGCGCGTGACGGCGCCCCCACTCACCGGCGCCGTGGCAAGATGCACCGCGCGGTCGTCGCCCAGCAGAAAGCGCAGCAGCTTGCCGTCCGCACTCCACGACAGCGCGCTCACATCGCGATCGAGCGAGGTGGCGATCAGTCGCGCCGTTCCACCCGCACTCGGCACCACGGCAATCGTATTCTGCGTGTACGCCGACAGCTGCGGCTCGCTCCCCTGCAAATAGGCAATGAACTGCCCGTCAGGACTCCACACCGGGCTCGCATCGGGGCCGCTCCACGTCGTGAGCCTGACCGGCGCGGCGCCCGCCGTCGCATCGATCGCGTAGAGATCGGCATTGTTTGTGCGATCGGGATCGGTGCCACTGCGCTCGCTCACGAACGCGAGGCGCTTGCCATCGGGCGACCACCGCACCGACTGATCGTCGAAGTCACCGGTCGTGATTTGCACCGCCTTCTTGGTGGCCACATCCACGATGTACACATGATCGCGCAGACGATCGAGATAGCCCGTGTTGTCGCGCTTGAAGGCATAGCGATCGAGCACGATCGGCTTCGGGTTCTTCGTCTTCAACGAGTCAGGCTTGGCGTCGTCGGGATCAGGGTCGTGCGACACCACCGCCAGGCGGGTGCCGTCGGGTGACCACTCGTACTCGCCCACCCCGCCCTTGAGGTCGGTGAGACGCACCGCATCGCCGCCCGCACGATCGAGCAACCACACCTGTCCGCCCTTCGACTCGTAGCGTCCAGACACGAAGCTCAGATAGCGGTTGTCCGGGCTCCATCGCGGATTGCTTTCGCCTTCCGGAGAACTCGTCATGCGGATGGTGCGGGTGCCCTCGTAGTTCACCATCCAGACATCACTGTCGCTCTTGTCCTTCGCCGAGTCGACGGTGGTGACGGTGTACGCGATCCAGGCGCCATCGGGGGAGATGCGACCAGCCCCGACGTCACGCACGCGATAGATGTCGGCGCTGCGGATCGGGCGAGGGGACTGCGCGGACGCCGTGGTGGCGGCGCTGGCGAGGAGGGCGAGGAGGAAAGGGCGCATCATAAAAGGCTGTGGGCTGTGAGCTGTGAGCTGTGAGCTGTGAGCTGTGGGCTATGGGCTGTGGAGGCTGTGGGCGTGCCCATGGCGCAGAGCCCACAGCCAACAGCCCGCGGCCCACAGCCCAAAGCCCCCTAAGAAACCTTGGCCACCCGGGGTGCATACAGCTCCATGTCCCGCCCCAGCAGCAGCGTCGCCATCACCAGCGTCGCACTGATCCAGAATGGGCTTTGCATGCCGAACGTGTCGAACGCAAACCCGAGCAGAATCGGAAAGCCGACCCGTGTAATCCCGCCGTACGTTTGCTGGACGCCCATGTACAATCCGCGCTCCGAGCCGGCGACGACGCGCGACAGCATGGCCGTCACACACGGGAACGTGAAGGCCGTGCCGAGCGGCAGCATGCCGACGGCCAGCGCCAGCGTGACGTAGTCGCGCGAGAACGAGAGGCCGATCAGTCCGACGGCGAGGAACACCACCCCATATCGGCTCAACCGTGCTTCGCCGAAGTGGTCGACGATCTTGCCCAGGAACAGCGCGCGCACCACGACGCTCAGCACGCCGATGTACATGAAGAAGTAGCCGATCGTATCGGCCGTGACGCCGAAGCGCGCGGCGAGGAAGAGCGCGAGAATGGCGGTCGTTCCCTGAAAGGCGCCGATGGCGATGGCGTAGATCAGCACCAGGCGCGAGGCCGGCTCGCTGGGGTGGGTGATCACGCGCAGCACGGCCTCACGCGACCCTTTGCGGATTGGCTTCGATCCATCGGCGTTAAGGGCCGCCGGCCTTCGGACTTCGGTGAGGTATTTCGACGCGAAGACGATGTTGATGAGGCAGAGTCCTGCTGCCACCAGTCCCGGCGTGTGTGGGCCCCAGTGCTGCACCCAGCTGCCGATCACCGGACCCAGTGCGACACCGGCGTTGGTGGCGGCCGAAAGCCAGCCGAGGCTCTTCGCGCGATCTTCCGGACGGGTGGCATCGGCCACATAGGCCTGAATCACACTCACCGTGCCACCGCCCGCGCCCTGGACGATGCGCGACAGCAGTAGCAGCCACAGCGAGTCGGCGTAGGCGAACACGGCGTACGCCACGGCACTCGAGGCCAGGCCGACGATCAGCGCCGGACGACGACCATGCTTGTCGCTGAAGCGGCCCCACAGCGGCGCGCTGAGCAGCTGCGCGACACTGAACGAACTGACGAGCAGCCCGACGACGAATCCACCGGCCCCCAGATCCTTCGCGTAGAACGGCAACAGCGGCAAAATCATCAACAGGCCGAGCATGTCGATGAACGCCGTGACCATCAACACCGAGAGTTTCCCGAACGCGGCCTGACCGCCGTCGATTGGGTGCTCGTCGGTGTGTGAAGTTGGTGCCGTCACTCGCGTACCATCATGGGAAAGGGCTCTGTTGCCGAAGCGGTGACGCGAGGATCGTCACTCGGTTTTGCCGAGCGCCGCAGGCGCGACACTCCGTCCAACGACGCCCGCCAAGGCGATGATCGTGAGGACGTAGGGAATCATCTCCACGAACTGACTCGGGATCATCTGCGAGCCCTGCAGCTGAATCTGCAGCGTTTCGGCTCCGGCGAACAGGAGACAGGCGACCGCCACACGCACCGGCTCCCAGCGCCCGAAGATCACCGCGGCTAGCGCAATGAAGCCGCGGCCTGCCGTCATGCTGTCGGAAAACTGGTGCTGGTCGAGGGCGAGATAGGCACCGCCGAGACTCGCCAGAGAGCCGGCGATCAGCAGACCCTGCAGTCGCAGCCGGGTAACGGCCACACCCAACGTGGCGGCCGCTTCAGGCTTCTCACCCACGGCGCGCGCGCGCAATCCGAATGGCGTGCGATACAGCACCCACGCCAGCACGGGGAGCGCGGCGAGCCCCATCCATACCACCGGATTTACAAAGCTCGCGAACATGCCACCGGCGCCTTCGCCACCGAAGCCCGGCACGCGCGGCGAATTGCTGGCACTGTCGAAGATGCGGCGCAGATAAAAGCGCGTGGCGGCCACCACCAGCAGGTTGATCGCCACGCCGACCACCACCTGATTGGCCTTGTAGCGCAGCGTGGCGACGGCCAACACCGCCGTCACCATCGCACCGGCTACCAGCGCACCCGCCAAGCCGGCCCACGGATTGCCGCCGTAGTAGCTCCCCAGGGCCGCGCCGAACGCGCCGGCCAGCATCATCCCTTCGAGACCGAGCGCGATGATGCCCACGCGCTCCGACATCACCCCGCCGGCCGCTGCCAGCAGATACGGAATGGCGATGCGGATGGTCTGCAGCAGGAAGGTGAGCAGAATCATGCCACCCCCTTCCGCGCATCGCGGTAGAACGCGGCGGTCACGTTGGCCGCGGCCGCCCGCAGTTGCTTCTGCACTTCCGGCACCGCGGTTGCGACGGCGAGAATCACCACCGCCGTGAGAATATCGGTGAGCTGCTTGGGCACGATGGCGTTCACCGCCAGTCCGCCTTGTGACAACGTGGCGAACAGCAACGCGGCGCCGAGAATGCCGAACGGATGATTACGTCCCACCAGTGCCACCGCGATGCCGAGGAAGCCCGCACCACCGGCGAAGCCTTCTTCGTAGTAGCCCTTGTAGCCGAGCACGAAATTCATGCCACCCAATCCGGCCAGCGCGCCGGACAGGCACATCGTGACCAGCAACACGCGCGGCACGCGCACGCCACCGTACTCGGCGGCATCGGGCTGCAAGCCCACCGCGCGCAGTTCATAGCCGGCCCGCGTGCGGAACAGATACCACCAGCTCGCCACGGCGGCGAGCACCGCAAACACAATCGTGAAGTTCGCCGCACTGCCCCGGAACGCCGCGAAGCTGTCGGCGAATCGCGGCATCATGCCGGCCACGATCGGCGGCGTATGCAACGTTTCCGGCACGTGCAGCTTCGATGACACCATCCAGTTCAGGAACGCCAGCACGATGAAGTTGAGCATGATCGTCACGATCACTTCGCTCGCGCCGAACTTGGCGCGCAACGCGCCGGGTACCGCACCGACACCGGCGCCCACCAGCATGGCAGCCAACAAACAGAGCGGCACGGCCACCAGTGCGGGAGTGCCCGCCGGCAGCAGCATGCCCAGCAGCGCCGCACCGAATCCACCGGCGGCGAGCTGTCCCTCGGCGCCCACGTTGAACAGTCCCGCGCGGCCGGCCAGCGCGAAGGCAAGCCCGGTGCAGGCGAGGGTCGTGGTCTTGTAGAGCACCTGGCCGATGCCGTAGGCGTTGCCCCACGTGCCTTCAACAAGCAGTCGGAACACGGTGCTCGGCGCTTCGCCGAAACTCAGAATGAGCAGGTCGCCCACCACCGCGGCAATCGCCAGTGCCACCAACGGGGGCAGGAAACCACCCGCCAGTCCAATGCCGGCGCGCGCGGGCAACTCCGCCATCGCGCGCACTTCACCGGTGCTCTGCATATCCCGCTGCTGTTCGCGCGGCGGCGTCGCTGGACCGGTGCTCATACCGCCGCTCCCGTCATGTATGGACCCAGCTGCTCGGCCGTGCACTGCGCGGCCGGCAACACGGTCACGAACCGTCCGCCATACATCACCGCAATGCGATCGGACAGCGCGAGTACTTCCGGCAAGTCGGCGCTCACCAGCAAGATGCCCTTGCCGGCATCGCGCGCCGCACGGAGCTGCGCATGAATGAACTCGATGGCGCCGACGTCCACACCACGTGTGGGCTGCGCCGCGAGCAACACGCTGAACTCCCGGCCCATTTCGCGCGCGATCACGATCTTTTGCTGATTGCCGCCCGACAACGCCCGCGCCGGCAACGATGGCATCGCGGGCCGGATGTCGAACCGTTGCACCTGTTCGGCAGCGTTCGTGGCAATCCGCGCCGTGTCGAGCGCGCCGAACGATCCGAAATGATGCTGACGACCGAGAATGAGATTCTCGGCGATGCTATAGTCGAGGATCAGACCGCGCCGATGCCGGTCTTCGGGAATATGCGACAGTCCGAGATCGGCCCGCTCGCGCACCGAGCGTGTGCCGAAATCATGCGACGCAAGCTGCACGCGCCCCGATTGGACGGCGCGCAGTCCGGCGATGGCCTCGAGCAACTCCGTCTGGCCGTTGCCTTCCACGCCAGCAATGCCGAGAATCTCGCCCGGGCGGATTTCGAAACTGAGTTCGTTCACCGCGCGCGTACCGCGGTCCGAGATGACCGACAGGTTCGTCACGCGCAACACCGGCGCGGCCGATGACTCAACGGCGGCCGGTGCAACCCACGAGTCGGCATCGCCCTGCGCGTCGAGATGCAGCTGCACATCGCGGCCCACCATCGCGCGCGCAATGTCGCGTGGCGTCGTGCCTTCGGTCGCGAAGCGTGACATCGTCATACCGCCACGCATCACGGTGATCGTGTCCGACACCGCGATCACTTCGTCCAGCTTGTGCGTGATCAGCACGACCGTACCACCGTCGGCCTTGAGCGCGCGCAGCACGGTCCACAGGTCGCGCACTTCGGGCGGGGAGAGCACCGCCGTGGGTTCGTCGAGAATGAGAATCTTCGCGCCGCGATACAGCGCCTTCAGAATCTCGACGCGCTGCGCTTCGCCGACCGACAGGTCAGCCACCTTCGCTTTCGCATCGACGTGCAGTCCGCACTTCTTGCACAGCGATTCCACCTCGATGACCGCGCGGTGCAGATCCACCTGCATCCCTTTGCGCGGCTCCATGCCCAGAATCACGTTCTCGGCCACGGTGAGCGTCGGCACGAGCATGAAGTGCTGATGCACCATGCCGACGCCGGCGGCGATCGCGTCCTGCGTCTTCCAGCCGGTCACGTCCTTGCCGTTCAGCAGCACCGAGCCGGCATCCGGTGCGTACATGCCGGCCAGTACGCGCATCAGTGTGCTCTTGCCCGCGCCATTCTCGCCGACCAACGCGTGAATCTCGCCCTTGGCGACGTCGAGGCACGCATCACGGTTGGCGACGACGGCACCGAACGTCTTCACGACGCCCGTCATCCGAATGGCCATCGTGTCCGATGCACTCATGGTCATTTCGTGCCCGGTCGCGTGCTTGGCACCGTGATGCGCCCGGCCACGATGTCGGCGGTGAGCGAATCGAGTTTCGCCCGTACAGCGTCGGGAATCAGCATCTTGTTGTTGGCGTCGTACACGTAGCCGACGCCGTTTTCGGCGAGACCGAACTGCTGGATGCCACCCGTGAACGTGCCGTCCTTTACCGCCTTCGCTGCCTGGAAGACGGATTCGTCGATGCCCTTCACCATCGACGTGAGCACGTGGCCGGGCGCTTCGCTGTACTGGTCGGCGTCGACGCCGATGCCGAACTTGCCAGTCGTGCGCGCGGCTTCGAACACGCCGAGTCCGGTGGAGCCCGAGGCGTGGAAGATCACGTTCACGCCCTGGTTGTACATCGCCAGCGCCATCTCCTTGCCGCGTCCCGGATTGCGAAACGCTTCCGGCGTGACGCCGGCGTAGTTCACGATCACGTCGCAGTCGGGGCAGACGTGCCGCACGCCGGCCCGGTAGCCCGCCTCGAACTTGTGAATGAGCGCGATGTCCATACCGCCAACAAAGCCCACCTTCTTGGATTTGCCGACCAGTGCGGCGAGCGCGCCGACCAGAAACGAACCTTGCTCCTCGCGGAACTTGAGCGCCACGAGATTGGGCGGCATGGGCAGCGGGTTGCCCACGCTGTCGGTGGCCACGGCGTAGTCGACGTCGGCGAATTTGACGTTCGGGTACTCCTTCGCCAGCACGTTGATATCGTCGGTGAAGATGAAGCCGACGGCCACCACGAGGTCCATCCCTTCGGCGGCCAGCAGTCGCAGGCCCGCTTCACGATCGGAGCCTTCGCCCGGCTCGATGTAGCGCACGCGCGCGCCCAACGCCTTGGTGGCACGAAGGCCACCGAGGTAGGCACCGTCGTTGAACGACTTATCGCCGCGACCGCCGACGTCGAAGACGATCCCGACATCGAGACCTTCGGAGGTGTCGGCGACCGTCGCCCCGGCGGGGTGGACGGTCAGGAGGGCGACGTGGGCGAGGAGGAGCGCCCCGATGAGGTAAAGAGTCCGGCGCATGGTGCGGAAGCTTCGCCGGATGGAACCGCTGCGGGAAGGGGCAAACGGGCCAAACGGTGTGAACGGCGCATGGCGTTATCGCGTGGCCGGTGCCGCCCGCCAGAGGCCATTCAACATGTCGCTGGCAAAGAGGCCGCTCGGTGACCAGTGGACGCCCCACACGTAGACGGGCGCGCCTCCGGTGCCGACGTATGAGGCCCGCTCGCGCGACATTTTTGCCAGATCGCACCGTCCGTCGGTGGTCTTCTGCGCGACCGTGCAGGTCGCGAGGTCGCCCCGCACGTCGAGCACCCGCACGCCACCATTGTAGAAGGCGGCATAGGCGAAGCCCTGCGCTTCGTCCACCGAGAAGTTGTGCGTTCCGGCGCCGGGCACGGAATACACGGCTACCTCGACCGGCGCCGCGAGATTGCTGATGTCCACCACGTGCACGTCGCCCACGCTCGAGGAGCCGATCGCCCCGGGGCCTTCCTGACCTACCAGCAGATACTTCTTCGTCTGCGAGACGGGATCGTGCACCCACCACGCGTTGTGCGCTTGACCGCCCACCGTGCGGGCCCGGCCCAGCAATCGCGGGGCGGACACGGTGCCCCCCTGCGCTCCGATATCCCAGATCCCTACACCGTCATTCCATTCGGCCGTGAAGAGCAGTCCTTCGCGCACGAAGACGTCGTGCACGAAGGGGTTACCCATGGCCTGTGACCAGACGGTGCGCGGCGCTGACGGCGTGCTGAGGTCGAGCACCACCAGCCGCGACGACACGCCATTCGACTGGTTAACCGCGCAAAACGCGTACAGCACGCCGTTCACGCGCGCCAGTTCGGCCGTGTGCACGCCGTACTGCAACTCGCCTCCGGTGGTGCGCGTGATCAGCTGTGGCGCCCGCGGATTCGCCATCGAATAAATCGCCACGCCCCCGTTGGGATTCGCTTCGATGGCCACCAGCATGATGCTGCCGTCGTCGCTCACCTGCACGTCACCGGTGGTGGTGGCATTGGCCACAAATACGTTGTCCAGCAACTGCGGCTGATCAGCGCTCACGTCCCAGATCTTGACGGCATTGCCGCGAGAACCGGCGCGGGTGCCCCACGTGGTGGTGTACGCCGTGGTGCCACGCACCCAGACCTCGGCCGTGTAGCGCTCTGGTACGGCACCTTGTCCGAGATGGGTGAGCAGCCCCGGTAGCGGTGGCGGCGGCACGGTCGTGGTGGTATCGGCGGGCTTGGTGACCTGCGTGGGCGCGCTCTCGCCGCCACCGCACGCGGACAGGGCGATGACCGCCAGTACCGCCGTGACAGTCGTGCTGAGCCGGCGCACGAAACGAATTCGAGTCATTGAGGCGGGTGGCTGAGGGAGGAACCTCTCGAAGACATACCCGCCCGCACCGCTGCCGGCAACACGTAGCGCCCCATCCGACGGCGCATGGTCCCCGCATGGACCCGTGCCCCGATCGAGAGCGACCACTGCGTCTCCGATCCGTAGAACTCCGCCGGCACGAACACGGCGGGTGTGCGCTGCGCGCGGGCAGTGGCGCGCGCCACCTCCAGAAAGGGTGTGACGTGCGTGCCGCGCAATCGAGGAAGACTCGTCGCCGGCGCAGCCAGCTGTACCGTGCCGATCGACCAGCGGGTGATGCCGACCAGCTGAAAGTCGACGTGTCCGTTGGGAGTGCGAAACAGATCGAGCAGGCGTTCGCTCTCCGGACGGTCGGTGCGTTCGGCCCGCCCCGACAGTGCCCAGCCGCGATGCACAATGCTCGATTCCAGCAGCGTGCTGGCGAAGCGAAACACGCGCTGCGTGCCGAGCGACTCGTCGGTGCGCGCGATCTCGAGGAGCGCGTAGCGGTTGGCGGGCACGTCGTATCGCAGCGAGGCGCTGAGCTGCCGGTGATCGAAGGCGCCACCCTGCGTGAGGCCGGGGCTCCGCACGAATGCCGAGCTGACCTGGGCCTCGAGCGAGCGCCGTGGCGACACGGTCAGGCGCGTGCTGCGCGAATCGCCCACGCGTGACCACTGGGGGCCGGTGAACGGGCCGACCGGCTCGTCGCCGTTGAACCAACTCTGCTCGAGGGTGATCGCGCGATCGCCGCGGGCGAACTGCAGCGCGCCCATGACGAGCACGCGTTCGATGATCTGGGCGTGATGATGATTCACCGGATACTTCACGAACGGCCGCATCATCGGGTCGTCGGTGCCGTACGGTGTGAAGCCTTTGCCGCCGGCCAGCGTAGCGCGAAGGCCGCCGCGCGCGGGCGTGGCCACGGCCAGCATGGCTTCGTGCACCAACGTGTGTGGATGGCGACGGTCGGCGTAGCCCTCGCCGTACATGCCGGCATTGAGCTCACCGCGGCGGAGGGTGTACCCCTCGAAGTTCAGGGTGCCGGTGAAGCGCAGCGCGCCCCACGCGGCGTCACCCATGAGGTTGGGCTGCGTGAGGTAGCCCTCGGTGTAGCGACGGCCGAGCAGGGCCGGATTGGCCGTGGTGAGCAGTCCCGTGGCCATCGCGCCAAGGTGATACCGGGCCGAGTCGGCGGCGGGATCGTGCGGCATATGCTGAGCCCTGCCGACCGCGGGGAGGAGCGCGGCGAGCAGGGCGGTAATACGAGACAGCGTGCGCACAGTCAATGAAGCGGTCGGCATACCGAAGTCTGTCCCCGCTCTACCGGATCGCGCGAGCCTACCGCGCGATCCGTCTGTGATCTGCGAGCCTACGCCTGCTTACGGCGACGAGCCACACCGGCCATCACCAGTCCGCCGGCCGCCATCAGCGCGAACGTGCTCGGCTCCGGCACGCTGGTGCTCGGCATCGCGTTCGCGCTAAACGTGAAGTCGTCGAGGGCGAAGTTGAATCCCTGCGAGCCGTTGCCGCCAATGGTGACGCTGGCGATGTCCTGGTTCTCGCTGGAGAAGCCGAAGAACTGCAGGCCGTTCTCGTTGTTGATGCCGAGCTGGCTGCTGGTCGAGCCATTCCGGAAGGCGATGATCACGTCGAATTGGCTACCCATCAGGTAGTTCGTGAGGAATCCGAAGCCCTGCACGGCGCCGTCGAAGGTCGCCGTGAGCGGTCCGACCGTGCCGTAGTTGTTGAACATTCCGACAAGGAACCCACCGTCGAAGCCGCCGCCGGCATCGATCAGCAACGGGCCGCTCGACACGGAGTAGGTCACGCCGGCCTTGATGGCACCGGGGAGCACCTGATTCCACGATCCGACGTTGTACGAACTCAGCGAGTTCAACGTCGAACCGAGCGGGAAGGCGGCGTTACCGAGGAAGTTCTCCGTGGTCACAGCGCCGACGGCATTCACGAACGCCGTGCGGTCGGACCAGGTGGTGATCTGCGCCTGCGCGCGGGTGGCCACGGTAGACAGCGCGGCGAGCAGCGCGAACGGGACGGCAAGGGCGCGGGTGGAGCGGATCACGAAGCCTCTGAGGCGATGGGGTGCGATTGAGCGACACCCACCGGTAGGGCAAAATCGTAGCCAGAATGGCTGAGTTTGGCTGGATTTCATTAACCGTCTGTCATTTAACGGCTTATGCCACATTCCTGAAAATTGTGACCTTATTCCGCGCGAGTTATGTGTGGCATGGGGTGCATGACCTGTGGTTCATGCACCCCACCATCCACTGCACTGCTTACTTGAGCGCCTTGTACCGGTAGCTCATGATGCCGGCGCCGGTCGCCTTCAGCGTCACCGACTTCGTTTCGCCCTTCTTGATCGGGCCAACCGCTTCCGTCGCCGTGGCCACGACCGCGCCCGCGAGATCCATGAACTCGACCGTCAGCGAATACTGACCGTCCTTCGCCGCCACCTGCTCGAGGCCGAGCGTCAGCGTCGCTTGGTCCTTGCGACGATCGAAGCTCGTGACGTCGACCTTCACTGGCAGCGCTTCGGCGTACGTCTGGTACTTCACCAGCGAATCGGTCCACGCCTTCACTTCAACCGGCTTCTTGGCCGTCTGTGCCGCCTTGGCCAAGCCCTGCGACGCGTAGGCGAACAGCATCCAGCCGTCGAAGTTGTTCGGGTCGAGTTCGACGAGCTTGCGCGCCGGCTCGAACATCAGGGTGAACTGGTCCTTCGAATAGTGCGCCGCTGCCACGTTACGCTGGGCATCGCGGTTGAACGGGTTCTTGACGGTGGCCGCCTTGAACAGCTTGAGCGCGTCGTCCGACTTGTTGGCCCGCGTCGCGATCACGCCGGCCGTCGCCAGTGCGATATCGGTGGCCGACGCCTGCGTGAGCAGCGGCGTGTACACCGTGGGAATCAGCGCCGTGTCCTTGGCGACCGTGAGTGCATCCGCCCACGACAGCAGCAGATTCGGGGCATCCGGGCTGTCCGGCGTCATCAGCATCAACGCCTTGAAGCCTTCCGCCGCTTCACGCGCTGCCGCCTGCTGTTCGGCGCCCGTCTTCGACTGGGCGTCTTCGAGCTGGCTCATGGCCGCGTAGTACATGCTGCTGTTCTTCAGGTCGCGGTACGTGGTGTCGTCGGCCGCATACTTGACGACATGTTTCCAGTGCATGATCGCATTCGCGCGGTTGTTGCGCGCGTTGGCGACACTGGCCAGCACGTAGTGTGGGTACGGGTTGGTGGCCGACATCATCATCGAGCGCTTCGCGAAGTACTCGGCCGAGTCGAGCTTGCCGCCGTTCGAGGCATCGAGCGCGGCCTTCGTCGCCGCCAGCCACACTTCGTTCATGCGCATGGCGGTGATGTCGGCTTCGCACGTCGGCACCGCGGCCACGATCGCCTTGTAGGCCACGTCCATGTTCACGATGACGTCGTACGGTTCGGCGGGATTCGTGATGAATCCGAGCTCGCTGCGCGCCGGAGCATCGACGATGCCGGGCTCGACGCCCCACATGGTCAGCGCCTGCACGAGCGTGAGGTTGTAGCCACCGGGATTCTTCGCGAAGCGCTCGGGCTTCGTGTCGAGTTCCTTGATGATGTCGCGCAGCACCTTTTTCCGGGCGTCCGGCGTGGCCGCGCTGCGGGCACTCTGGAACTTGAGCGACATCAGCGCCAGTTCCTTTGGGCTGTTCTGATCGATGACGCACTGCGGCGCTACGCCACCACCGGGCTGGGCCGTGAGGGCGGAAGGCACGAGAGCTACTCCGGACAGCGACACCGCGGTCGCAACGCCGGCCATGAACGTCAAACGCATGACGTCTCCAAAGCGAAAAAGAGCGGGAGAATGGGCCAGCAAGCCGGCCAGGGGTTCTGTTGGGGACCCAGTGTCCTAAGTTGAAACTACTATGACTGACCGGATCCGCACGCGGTTCCTTGTTATTGGCAGTGGAGTCGCAGGACTTCATGCTGCCTGGCGCGCCTCGGCTCATGGACCGGTGACGGTCCTCACCAAGCGCACCCTCTTCGATTCCGCGACGGCGTATGCCCAGGGGGGCATCGCGGCCGCCTTAGGCGCTGGAGACTCGCCCGACCTGCACCGACAGGATACGCTCGCCGCGGGAGCAGCGCTGTGCGACGCCGAAGCCGTACAGGTGTTGGTTGAGGAAGGACCGGCCCGTGTGCGCGAGTTGCAGGCGGCCGGAGCCCGCTTCGACCTCGATCCCGATGGCGATTTCAAGCTCGGGAAGGAGGCGGCCCACTCACGTCACCGCATTGTGCATGCCCACGGCGACCAAACCGGGGCGGAAGTGGCCCGGACGCTGGTAGCCAAGGTACGTGAGTCACCGAATATCCAAGTGGTCGAGATGGCACGGGTGCTCGACCTGCTGCTCCTTCACGATGAAGAGGGGGTGCAGTGCGCCGGCGTTCGTGCCAGCATCGCCGGACGCGCCGTGGAAATCGTCGCCGACGCTACGGTGCTGGCCACGGGTGGTTGCGGCCAGATTTATCGGTACACCACGAACCCGCAGGTGGCCACCGGCGACGGCTTTGCCATCGCCCATCGGGCCGGGGCCCGGTTGGCGGACATGGAATTCGTGCAGTTCCATCCCACCGCGCTCGACACGCCTGAGAATCCGCTGGCCCTCATTTCCGAGGCGGTGCGCGGCGAAGGGGCCATCCTGTTGAATGGACGCGGGCAGCGCTTCATGCCCAAGCGCCATCGGTTGGCCGAACTGGCCCCGCGCGATGTCGTGGCTCGCGAGATTTTCCGCGAGCAGCAGCAGTACGGCACGGTGTTCCTCGATGCCACCAAGCTCGGCGCCGAGTTCGCGACGCGCTTTCCGGGCATCCTCGCGATCTGCCGCGCCCGCGGCATCGATCCGGTACACGAGCCGATACCCGTCACGCCGGCCGCCCACTACATGATGGGCGGGGTCATGACCGACCTCGCCGGCCGATCCAGCATCGCGCGGCTGTATGCCGTGGGCGAAGTGGCCCGCACCGGTGTGCACGGCGCCAACCGCCTCGCGTCCAACTCGTTGCTGGAAGGGCTGGTGTTCGCCGAGCGCGTG
This sequence comes from Gemmatimonas sp., assembly GCF_031426495.1. Lineage (NCBI taxonomy): Bacteria > Pseudomonadati > Gemmatimonadota > Gemmatimonadia > Gemmatimonadales > Gemmatimonadaceae > Gemmatimonas > Gemmatimonas sp. The sequence continues at coordinate 41,246 of NZ_JANPLK010000057.1, forward strand.
GCCCGCGACATGGTGGAGACACCGACCGACTTGCCGGTGCCCGAGCCCACCGATTGGGAAGTGCCGTCGCTCGACGATCGTGGCGCCGCACAGGTGGCCGCCGACGAGATCCGCGAGCTCATGTGGACCTACGCGTCGATCGCCCGCACCGCGCCCGGCCTGCGCCGCTGTCTTGCCGCCTTGCAGCAAATCGGCGAGCGACTGCCACCCGGCGCCACCGAAGAGCGGAATCTGCACACCACCGCCACGCTCGTGACGGAAGCCTCGCTCATGCGCAAGGAGTCGCGTGGAGGGCACTTCCGGAGCGATTTTCCGAAGACCCGCCGGAAGTGGCAGGACCGACATATCACGTGGTAACAGCAAAGTAGGGAGTACGAAGTATGGGGTAGGGAACTGCCTCGACACGACTCCCGACCCCCTACTCCGTACCCCATACTCCGCAGTTAACAAATGACGATTTTAGAGGCCCACTACGATCCCGCCCTCGCCGAAGAAATCCGCGCCCTCGCCAAGGAGCGGAATGCGGTGATTCTCGCCCACAACTACGAGCGTCCGGAAATTCAGGACGTCGCCGACTTCGTGGGGGACTCGCTGGGGTTGTCACGCGAGGCCGCGAAGACGGAGGCCGACGTGATCGTGTTCTGCGGGGTGCACTTCATGGCCGAAACGGCGGCGATTCTGTCGCCGCAGAAAACGGTGCTGCTTCCCGACCTTGCCGCCGGCTGCTCGTTGGCCAGCACGATCAACGCCGAACAGTTGCGGTCGTGGAAGGCGCAGCATCCGGGGGCGGTCGTCGTGGCGTACGTGAACACGACCGCCGAAGTGAAGGCCGAAAGCGACTATTGCTGCACGTCGGGCAACGCGGTCGAAGTGGTGAACGCGATTCCGGCCGACAAGGAAATTCTGTTTCTCCCCGACATGTTTCTGGGCGCGCATGTGCGCCGCGAATCGCGTCGCGAGAACATCCATGTGTGGCTCGGCGAGTGTCACGTCCACGCCGGCATCGATCCCGAACACATCTCGAATATGCGCGCGCAGCATCCCGGCGCCGAGTTCCTGATTCACCCGGAGTGTGGCTGTGCCACGCCGGTGGTGGAAGCGATCAGCGCTGGCGCCATTGACGCCGACAACGTGCACATTCTCTCCACCGAGGGCATGATCAAACGTCCGAGCCAGACCGATCAGGACACGTTCATCGTGGCCACCGAGATCGGCATTCTGCACCGGCTACGCCGCGCCAATCCCACCAAGCACTTCATTGCCGCGAACGATCGTGCGCAGTGCGCGTATATGAAAGTGACGACGCTGCCGAAGGTGCGCGACGCGCTCCTGCATATGCAGCATCGAATCACGGTGCCGGATGATATCGCCGCCCGCGCTCGCATTTCGATCGAGCGCATGGTGTCGATCGGCGGCAATTCCGGCGTGAGTCCCTTTGGCCCCGAGGATCCCGGCGAATGAGTGCCTTCCACCCGCCCCTGCGTCCCACGCCGTCGAACGGGTTGCCCGCGATGACGCCCCGGACGATCACACCGCTCGGGACTCGCGCGGTGCAGCCTTCGACGCTGGCATTTCCGCTGTCCGATGCGGACCTGGCAGCGCAGGTTCGGGTGGCACTGCAGGAAGATCAGGCGTTCAACGATGTGTCCACGCTGGCGACGGTCGTCAGCAGTCGTCATGTGCGGAGCGCAATCGTGGCGCGGCGCGACGGCGTGATTGCCGGCGTCCCCCTCGCGGTCGAAGCATTCCGTCAGCTGGACAGTGCGGTCACGATACGCGTGGAAGCCGAGGACGGCACCCGCGTGAAGGCGGGCGATTTTGTTATGCACATCAGCGGACATGCGCGTGGCATGCTGTCAGCCGAGCGCACGGCGCTCAACTATCTGCAGCACCTGTCGGGGATCGCCACGATGACCTGTCGCTTCGTCGATGCCGTGGCCGGTACGTCGGTGCAGATCCTCGACACGCGCAAGACCACGCCCGGCTGGCGCGCGCTCGAGAAGTACGCCGTGCGCGCCGGTGGTGGCACCAATCACCGCCTGGATCTGCGCAGCGGTGTGCTGATCAAGGACAATCATCTTGCCGCGATCGGTGGCGACATTGCGATGGCGGTGACGCGCGCCCGTGGGCTGGCGATGAGCGGGACGGCGATCGAAGTCGAGTGCGACACCCTCGACCAGGTCGATGCGGCAATCGCCGCCGGCGCCGATTGGGTGTTGCTCGACAACATGTCGCTCGAGCAGCTGCGCGAAGCCGTGGAGCGGTGCCGCGGTAAGGTGATCACCGAAGCGTCTGGTGGCGTCACGCTCGACACGGTGCGTCGCATCGCGGAGACGGGCGTGGATCGCATCTCCGTCGGCGCGCTCACGCATTCTGCACCGGCGCTCGATCTCGGTCTCGATTTCGACGGTCTATAAGGTTTCCTGAAGGGCTCTCCTCATGCCTGTTCGTCTCCCACCGCTCACCGATCGCGCCTCCCGCATCCTGCTGGACGGACTCGTCGACTACGCCGGACTCTTCGCGCCGGCCGCGCTCGCGATGCCCAATGCGGTGCGCAATTATGCGCACTATCGCGCGGCGGGCGCCGGCTGGATCCTCGGGCGTTTCATCTGTCCGGCGCAGTCGCTCGTCCTCTTCTCCGAGAAGGCGGATCCACTGTTGCCCCGTGATGCGGGAGCGATCCCGTGGCGCCTCTCGGTGACCGCCAGCGCGGATCTCGCCAGCGACCTCGCTGAGATCGCGGCCTTCAACGAACGGCACCGCGTCTGCTTCGACGAATGTGGCGCCAAGGTCGATACCTACGAAGTCAAGGCCACGTCAGTTGGCGACATCGAACGCATCGCGGCGGCGACGCCGCGCGATCTGAACACATTCTTCGAGATTCCACTCGACGGCGACGTTGACGCGTGCGTCTCCGCCATCGCGCGCGCCGGACGCCATGCAAAGGTGCGCATGGGCGGTACCACCGCCGACATGATGCCCTCGCCGGAATCGGTCGTGCGATTCTTCAAGAGTTGTTTCGCGCACGGCGTCACGGCGAAGGCCACCGCGGGCTTGCACCACCCGCTGCGCGGCACGTATCGGCTCACCTATGAGCCCGACGCGGCCACTGGTCGCATGTACGGCTTCCTCAATGTCGCGCTCGCCGTCGCACACCTCGACAATGGTGGCAGCGACGCTGAAGCGATCCAGTTGCTCGAAGAAGCCGACGCCGGACGCATCGAGTTCAGCGATTTGCACGTGGCATGGCACGGACCCGAACGCACGATCACCTTCACGCGTGACGTGCTGCTGCAGATGCGCGAGCATGGATTGGTGAGCTTCGGTTCCTGCTCCTTTACCGAGCCGGTGGACGAATCGCGCGCCTTGGGCTGGCTCTGATCTGACCGCAGCGGCGCAGCGGCCGACACGCTAGAATCCCCGCATGTCGATCGATCCAACCAACGATCCCACCCTTCGCTCCTGGGTGCAGACGGCCAATCTGCGCGGTGCGGATTTCCCGATTCAAAATTTGCCGTTCGGCATCTTCCGTCGAGCTGGCACCCGTGAAGCACCACGTGTCGGCGTGGCCATCGGCGCCGCCATCCTCGACGTGGCGGCCTGTCTGGCCGCCGGACTGTTCGACGAAGACGGCGACGCGCGCCATGCGGCGACGGCGTGCGCTATGCCGACGCTCAACGAGCTGATGTCGCGCGGTGCGCTGGCCCGTCGTGCGCTGCGAAATGCCATCTCGGCGCTGCTCGCGGACACCGCGCCGGTGCATCAGCGGCAAATCGCGGAGCATGCGCTGGTGCTGCAGGCCGACGCCGAGCTGTTCCTGCCAGCGCAGATCGGCGACTACACCGACTTCTATGCATCGGTGCATCACGCCACCAACGTCGGGTCGATGTTTCGCCCCGACAACCCGCTGCTGCCGAACTACAAGTGGGTGCCCATCGGCTATCATGGGCGCGCCTCCAGCATCGTGGTGTCGGGCACGCCCGTGCGTCGCCCGATGGGTCAGCGCAAAGGCCCCACCGACGACGTACCGTCGGTCGGACCCTCGCGCCTCCTCGACTACGAACTCGAGCTCGCAGCGTTCGTGGGCACCGGCAACGCGCTCGGCGTATCGATCCCGATGGAGCAGGCCAACGAGCATCTGTTCGGTCTGTGCTTGCTGAACGATTGGTCGGCCCGCGACATTCAGGCCTGGGAGTATCAGCCGCTGGGTCCGTTCCTCGCCAAGAATTTCGCGAGCACGATCAGTCCGTGGGTGGTCACACTCGAGGCACTCGAGCCGTTCCGGATGCCATTGGCGCCGCGCGCCGAGGGCGATCCGGATCCGCTGCCGCATCTCACCAGTGCCGACGACCGCGCGAAAGGTGGGTTTGGTATTACGGTGGAGACCTGGCTGCGCACGACGCGCATGCGTGACGGCGGCGAACCGGCTGTGCGGCTCACGCAGGGACAGGCCACCGATCTGTACTGGTCGATGGCACAGCTGCTGGTGCATCACGCCAGCAGTGGCTGCAACCTCCGCCCCGGTGACCTGCTGGGCAGCGGCACGATCTCTGGTCCGGCCAAAGCGAGCCGGGGCTGTCTGCTCGAACTCACGTGGCGGGGGGCTGAGCCGCTCGAGCTGCCCAACGGGGAGACGCGCCGCTTTTTGGAAGACGGAGACGAGCTGGAGATCACGGCCTTCGCCGAGCGCGAGGGAGCCGTGCGCATCGGCTTTGGACGCTGCGTGGGGATGATCCTGCCGGCGCAGTGACCGACCTGCTTTTTGCCCGCTCGCAGATGGCCATGTCGCTGGCCTTCCACATCATCTTCGCGGTGGTGGGGGTGGGCATGCCCGCGCTCATGGTCATCGCCGAGTGGCGGTGGCTTACGTCGCGCGACCCGGTGCACCTCGAACTGGCCAAGCGATGGGCCAAAGGCACGGCGATTCTGTTTGCCGTCGGTGCCGTCTCGGGTACCGTGCTGTCGTTCGAACTCGGTCTCCTCTGGCCCACGTTCATGGAACACGCCGGGGCCGTGATCGGCATGCCATTCTCGCTCGAAGGTTTCGCGTTCTTCACCGAAGCCATCTTCCTTGGCATCTACCTGTACGCGTGGAAGCGCATTCCGCCGCGCGCGCACTTCGCGGCTGGTGTGGTGGTCGCGGTCAGTGGTGCCCTCAGCGGCGCGTTCGTGGTGTGCGCCAATGCCTGGATGAACGCGCCGGCCGGCTTTCGTATGGTGAACGGACACGTCACCGATGTCGATCCGGTGGCGGCCATGTTCAACGCCGCCGCACCGTCGCAGATCGTGCACATGACGCTGGCCTCGTTCGCGGCTACCGGGTTCGCCGTGGCGGGTATTCATGCGTTCGCGCTGCGTCGCGGCACACCGCATCGAGCCTTTCATCGCGCGGCCCTGCAGATCGCGTTGTGGGTGGGCCTTCCCGCCGCGCTGGTGCAGCCGCTGTCGGGTGACTGGAGTGCGCGCAGCGTCGCGGAGCGGCAGCCGGTGAAGCTGGCGGCGATGGAAGGTCATCTAAGAACGGGACCGGCCGCCTTCGTGATCGGTGGCTGGCCCAACGCCGAAACGCTGGAGCACACGGGGGCGATCGAGATTCCCGGTGCGCTGTCGTTCCTGCTGCATGGAGATCGCACCGCCGTCGTGAAGGGCGTGGACGCGGTGCCGCCCGATGAGCGCCCGCCGCTGGCCATCGTGCATCTCGCCTTTCAAATCATGATTGCCTGCGGCTCGATCATGGCGGCGCTGTCGGTGTGGGGCGCGTGGCGCTGGTGGCGCCGTACGCGGGGCAGTGGGAGCGCGCTCCCCGACGACCGTCGGTTCCTTACGGCACTCGTGTTGGCCGGCCCGCTTGGCTTCATCGCCCTCGAAGCCGGATGGACGGTCACTGAGGTCGGGCGGCAGCCGTGGATTGTGCAGGGCATCCTGCGCACCGCCGATGCCGTCACGCCGATGCCCGGACTCGTGGTGTCGTTCGTACTGTTCTCCGCGTTGTACATCGGTTTGGCGGTCACCGTGGTGTTCCTGCTCTGGCGTCAGATCATCAAGACGGGTGTGTCGCAGACCTCGATGGGTCTCACCTCCGAACTGCCGATTCCGACGCCGGGATCGACCGCGAGCTACCAAACGCCGTGATGTCGGCGGCCGTCGCCACCGAGCTCACCTGGACACTGCCGCACGCGGTTGCCGGCACCATGGTGCTTTCGCTCAACGCGTACGTGTTGCTGGGTGGCGCGGATTTCGGTGGCGGTGTGTGGGATCTTTTCGCGCGCGGGAAGGATCGTGACGCGCAGCGCGTGCTGATCGCCGACGCCATCGGTCCGATCTGGGAAGCAAACCACGTGTGGCTGATTCTCGTGGTCGTGCTGCTCTTCTCGTGCTTTCCCAAGGCGTTCGCGCACCTCGCGACGGAGCTGCATATCCCGATCACGGTGATGCTGGTTGGCATCGTACTGCGCGGGTCGGCGTTCACCTTCCGTACCTACGACAGCAAACGCGACCACGTGCAGCGCCGGTGGGGCCGGATCTTTTCGGTGGCGAGTTTGCTCACGCCCGTCATTCTCGGCGTCTGTCTCGGCACCGTCGCCAGTGGCGCGGTGCCGATCCGGTCCATCGAGGTCCTGCGTACCGTCACCTTCGTCGAACGGTTCATCGATCCGTGGGCGCGCTCTCCCTTTCCATGGGCCGTGGGGCTGCTCACGCTCGCGTTATTCGCGTTCCTGGCCGCCTCATACCTCACGGTGGAGGCGACCGACGACCGGATGCGTGATCTGTTCAAACGCCGGGCGCAGCAATCGCAGGTCGCGTTGCTGGTGCTCGCGGCCACCACGCTGGTGATCGCCCGCGCCGAGAATCCACTGCTCTTCCAAGGGCTCACACAGGGGCGGACGGCGCTGACGATGCACGCGGTCACGAGCGTCGCGGCGGCCACGTCGTTCTGGGCGCTGGCGACGCGACGCTTTCAGGTGGCCCGCCTGGCCGCTGCCGCGCAGGCCAGCTTCCTCCTCTGGGGATGGGCGTGGACGCAGTATCCGTGGATGCTGCCGCCGGATCGCACCATCACCGCCTTGGCGGCCCCGCGTGTGACGTTGCAGTTGACGCTTGGTACATTGGCGGTGGGCACCATGATTCTGCTGCCGAGTTTCGTCTACTTGTTTCGCGTCTTCAAGACTCGGGAAGGCGGCGAGTAGCCCTCGCATTGTGATCGCGTGCGGCTCAGATTGACGGATGCGCCCTGACCTGATTCGCGTCGTGCTCGTGGACGATCACCAGATTGTCCGCTCCGGACTCAAAGCCGTTCTCTCGACCGCGAAGGACATCACGGTCGTGGGAGAAGGCGGCAGCGGGAAGGATGCGCTCGTCCTTGCGGAACGCCTCGATCCTCACGTCATCGTGATGGATCTCTCCATGCCCGACATGGACGGACTCACTGCCACCCGCGAGTTGCAGAAGGCGAATGTCCTGCGCCCGCCGACACCCGGTGAGCCGATGACGCGCCGTGTACTCGTGCTCACCATGCACACCGAAGACGAACATCTCGTGGCGCTGCTCGAAGCAGGTGCCGGTGGCTACCTGCTCAAGTCGGTGGCCGATCGCGAGCTCGTCGACGCCGTGCGCACCGTCGCCGCCGGTGACGTCTATGTGCAGCCCACCGCCGCCCGTGCCCTCGCCCGCGGGTTAGCGCGACGAGACGGCAACGCGGAAGAGCGGGCCCGTTTTGAAAAGCTCACCGACCGCGAACAGGCCGTGCTGAAGATGGTCGCTGAAGGCTTTACGGCACCCGAGATCGGCGAGCATCTCACGATCTCACCGAAAACGGTGGACACGTACAAACAGCGTATCGGCGAAAAACTCGGTCTGTCGCATCGCACCGACTACGTGAAGTTCGCCCTCAAGCTCGGCCTGCTCAAAAACGACGCGTAATCAGCTGCACCCTTCGACGTACTGTACCTGCGGGACGCGTCCGCCGCGAAACGTCTCCACCTTCTTGCCATCGGTCTCGAACACGATGCGCAGCTCGCTGTTGGCTGGATCGCGTGGGGTGACTACGAGATAGTGGCCATCCGTGTACTTGTGCGGCTGCACCTCCACCTGGCCGACGTATCGCTGCTGCACCTCGGCCTCCGTGCTGCCGATCTTGATGCCTTCCGGTGTGGCAATCGCCGGATTGCGCACGTCGATGCGCACCACGCGCCCGCCCTCGGCCATGATCAGCACGCCCGGCGGACCATCGCGCCAGCTCAGGTAGCTGCAGGCGGTGGAATCGGTGTCCACCAGGCGAATGCCAGCGCTGGTCACCCCGGCGACTTCGGCGAGAGTCATGCCGACGCGCACCGGTCCAATGCCGCGTTCGGTGAGATCCATCGGCCCGGCGATGCGCTCCGTGCGCGCAGGCGTCGTGCCGGCGCGGCTGCTGTCCGGAGCCGTCTCCCGGCGAGGTTCAGCGCACGCGACCATCGCGAGCATGGACGAGACCATCAGCATTCGTGTCATACGATCGTTCGCTCCACAGCCGCCTGTTGCTCCGCCTTGGTGAGGCTCCACGCCGGAAGCGGTGGAACGGTAACATCCATCAGCGCATCACTCGTGCCGTAACCCTGTTCGGCGCGGATCCGGGCGGCGATACCACGGCGCAAGTCGTCGATTGCTTCGCCGGCGTCGCCGTCGAGCTCCATGCGGATCGCGCGGAATCGACGGCCCGATTCGATGCAGAACAGATCGGTCAGCGCGATCTCGCGCTCGCACTCGCCTGCCCCGCGCTCGTCGATGAGCCGCTGCGTGCGGGCAATCGTGGTGGCGCGTGCGTAGAGCTCGATCGCCATGTCGGCGAGCCGCTCCACCACCAGTTGGCGATGCAGAATCTCCTTCTTGTGCGTCACGATCATCTTCTGCGTCGCGGCGGCGAGCGCGGCCACGTGCTTCTCCACGAACTCCGCGTGCTTGCGCAGCGAGGGGTGAAAGGTGACGTCGAACCGATCCTTCTTCCCCAGCGCGGAGGCCACGCGTTCCGCGGCGTAGCTCGACACCAGCACCCAGTTTTGAATCGGATTCTTGAGCGCGCCTGACAATTCCTTCAGTTCTTCGGCCGGCCCCTGAATGCCATTCAATCCGATGAACAGCCGCAGGATTTCGTTGGCGCCTTCAAAAATGCGGTTGATGCGCGCATCGCGCAGATAGCGCTCGTACGGCCACGGCTTCACAAAGCCGCGTCCACCGGCGAGCTGCACCAGCTCGTCGGCCGTGCGCCACACCAGTTCACTCGCAAAGACCTTCGCGCACGCGGCCTCGAGTGCGGCATCGACACTGTCTTCATCGAGCGCCGCCGCCAAGGCGCCGACCATCGCGTCCACGGCGTACGTCTCCGCCGCAATCGTGGCCATCTTGCGCTGCGTAATCTCGAACGACGCCAGCGGACCGCCGAACTGCGTCCGCGCCTCGGCGTAGCGGGCGAATTCGGCGAGCAATCGTTTGCATCCCGACGCGCAGCCAGATGCCAGCGACAGCCGGCCGGCATTGAGCGCGTTGACGGCCACGCGGAACCCCTTGCCCACCTCGCCGAGCACGTGATCGTCGGGCACGAAGCAATCCTCGAACACCAGCTCGGCCTGCGTCGAGGCGCGGATACCGAGCTTGGCCACCGTGCCGTCAATGCGGAAACCCGGCATGTCGGGGCGCACGATGAACGCCGTGGGGCGCATGATCGTCTCGCCGTTGCGTTCGATCGGTGTTTGCGCGAAGGTGGCGATCATGCCAGCGCGCTGTCCGTTGCCGATCCAGTGCTTGCGTCCGTTCAGCAGCCAGCCTGTGTTGTCCGCGTTGCGGCGCGCCGTGGTGACGATGTGCTGCGCGTCGGAGCCGGTTTCGGGTTCGGTCAGCGCGTACGCCGCCAGCATCTCACCACGCGCGAGTGCCGGCAGATAGCGCGCCTTCTGTTCGTCGTTGCCGAACAGCACCAGCGCCTTGCCGCCAAGTCCACAGTGCACGCCGATCAGGACACCCAACGAGGCATCGACCGATGCGACCGCGCCGAACACGCGTGCGTACGCGCTCGCTGAGAGCCCAAGGCCCCCGTATTCCTTGGGCGTCGTGAGGCCGAGCAGGCCGGCCTCGGCAAACGCCTTGATGACCGGCTCGCCCAGCGCCTCGTTCTCATCCATCTGCCGCGGATCGATCAGCCCCGACGCCACCATGTCGTTCAGCGCGACAATCAGCCGATGGACCGTGGCTGCTTCGTCGGGGCGCCGC
>NZ_JANPLK010000058.1 GCF_031426495.1 Gemmatimonas sp.
GGGGGGGCTGGGGGGGCGCGATGCTTTCCGTGTGGTTGCGGCGGTTGGGGTTTTATACCCCCCCCCTCTGGTCCGGGGGTACTGTTGGTTTAAACCCCGGCTACCAACGACTCTGACCCCTTGAACGCCCTTGAACGCCGCTAGCGCACGACCACCTCGATCCCGAACAGCGGCCGTCGCGATCGCCGTTCTCGCCGGTCCAATGTCCACCGCGCGTGCCGACGGCACCCCAACCAGCTGGAATTGGCAGCTGGTCAGCGCCGGCTTCTCACCCGACGGCGGCAACGTCAACTCCTCGCTGCCCTCGTTGTTCGCCGCATCGACGTCCGACGTGTACCTCACGGGCTGCTACCGCTGCCTGTTCCGGTGGAACGGCACGACGTTCTCGTCGCAGACGCAACCCGCCGGCGCGAATCGCTACACGGTGAGCGGCGCCCCCGGCAGCGCGATCTACAGCGCGGGTCAGCAGGGCTATCAGTCGGGCAATCTGCTTCAGTTCAACGGCACTACGTGGACAAACGTGCTCAACTCATCCGGCGAACTATTCAACACGTTCGTTGCGGCTGACGGCGGCGTGTTCGTGGTGGGCGACGGCACGTTCTATCGCAACACGGGGCTGGGCTTCAACGCCGTGAATACTGGATTGAGCACGGCGTTCAACACCGACCGTCTGTTGGCCGTGACCGGCTTCAGCTCGAACGATGTGTTCATGGGCGGTTACAACGGTCGCATTCTGCGTTACAACGGCACCAGCATCACGTCGATGAACACCGGCGTGAACGCGGCGTTCGTGGCCATGGACGGCACGTCGGCCAGCAATCTCTTCGCGGTGGGCAACAACGGCATCGTCATGTTCTTCAACGGCACCACGTGGACGCAGCTGCCGTCGCTTGGAAACGTTGGCTTGTGGGGTGTTAAGGCGCTCGGTCCGAACGACGTGCTGGTGTCGGGCGAGAACGGTCTGCTGGCGCGCTGGAATGGTGTGAGCTGGACGACGATCAACCTCGGCACCACCAACCGACTCGGCGCCATCAGCACGCCGGATGCCGGTAGGACGCTGTTCATCGCCGAAGCCACCTACTCCGATGTGCGCTTCCGCCTAGGTAGCGCGGTGTACGCGCCGACCACCGTGCCCGAGCCGGCAACGACGGTGCTCGTTGCGCTGGGGCTGGCGGGCGTGCTGGTGGTGCGGGGCCGGCGGCGGAGTCCGTAGGTTCACGCGAAGCTCGCGAAGCGCGCGGAGAACAGCAAAAGAGAAATGCTTGTTGTTGCTGTTCTTCGCGCCCTTCGCGTGCTCCGCGATCTTCGCGTCGAGCTGTTGTCGTAGCAGTTGCTCTCCCAGCCCCAACGCAGAACTGTCAGACCCCACCCGTATCCTTCCTATTCGCCCCGGAGGGATATGACCAAAAGGCTCACGCCGAAGCAGCTACAGAAAGCACTGCGCAAACACCGGTTCCCGGCAGACGACGGTTGGACCATGACCACGCCGACCGCGAGCGCCATCGCGGTCACCAATGGCAGTGAATCCTTCAATATTGAAATGATCCTCGACCAGCAGCGCGCGGGCCGAGTCGACCAACTCTGCACCGCACTCGGGCGCCTGTTGCTCACCATGCGCGACCACGAGCCCACCATAACTTGGGCCGTCGCCGCACCCCACACCGACGCGTGGCTCGAGACCTTCGAGAAGATCCCGCTGCGGGTGCTGGCCACCTTTCGGCTCGCGCTCATGCTGGCGGATCACGACCGCGTGATCGAGTACCCCAACGACTACGAGTACGACGAGCGGGTGCTGCTCGATGATGAGGATCTTTCAGACCTCGTGCTGCCATCAGACATCGACGACGAGCTGGATGCCCTCCTCGATGGTGACATGAACAATCACTAAGCGCGCGTGCGTGACCGCGGAGACCGGTTGCGCATCGGGGGCGCGGCGCGTCATCACTTGGCACTTCTGCCATACTCTCCGACCGTGCGTGCATGACGAATACCGCGCCATCTCCGGCCAACACGATCCCCGGATACAATCTGGTCGAACCCTCCGAGCGCGACGCGTGCGCAGCCATGCAACGCGTGTTCGGCGCTATCAAGGCCGATGAGCGCTGGGCGCAGGCGTGCGCTCAGGTCAACCTGCGGCCCGGCTTCGTACAACCGGGTGAGGAATTGCGCGACGTAGCCGCGGCCCTCGCGCTGCAGGGCGGAGCCGCCGCCACCGTCGCGCGCTCGATCGAAATCCGCATCCGCACGTACTACGGCCTGCCCCTCACTCCCGCTTCCGCATCCACGAGCGCTGCATCATGACCGCCGATCCGCTGTACGCGATGGAGCGCCTGCAAGAGATCGCCGACCTCGATCTGCTCTCTGCCGACGTCGATCCGATTCTCCAAGACGTCGCCGCTCGTGCCGCGACGCACCTCTCGCTGCCGGTGTCGTTGATCAGCGTCGTGCTCGATGACGCGCTCCACGTGGCCGGCTCACATGGACTCGATGGACTCTGGCTCGGCGAAACCGGTGGCCATCCGGTGGAGTGGTCGTTCTGCGCCACATCGGTTCGTACCCGCGAAGCGTACGTGGTGGAGCGCGCGACCGAAGACGCCTATCACCGCACGAATCCGTTGGTCGTTCAAGACGGTGTTCGTTGCTATGCCGGCGTGCCGCTGATCTCGTCACGCGGCTATGTACTGGGCAACCTCTGCGTGGTCGGACTCGAAGAGCGCACCTTCACCGCCAATGAAGTCGCGTTCTTGCATGAGATGGCACAGACGACGGTGGCGCGGATCGAAGAACGTCGTGGGCGGGCTAGTGCCGCCGTGCCCCACGCGTAACTTCCGCTACTGGGAGGCCTCGGCCTCCGCGTTATCCCGCTGGCGTCCAATTCTCTTCATTGCCGATGGCGTCCCATTCCTCCCGTGAACTCGCCGAGCTGTCGCCGCTGCTCGATCAGGCGCTCACCCTCACGGGCGATGCGCGTTCGGCCTGGCTGGCGACATTGCGGAACGAGCAACCGGAGGCAGCCGCTCGTCTCGAGGCGCTACTGGCCGCTGAGGCGGGGATGGACGCCGATCGCTTTCTGGCCGACTCGCCCAGCCACGAGCTCACGCCGGACGCGGTAGCCCCGGACGCGGTAGCGCCGGACGCACTCGTGGGACGTCGCCTTGGTGCCTACACCCTCGAGCGGCCGCTCGGACAGGGCGGCATGGGCAGTGTGTGGCTGGCACGGCGCAGCGATGGACGTTACGACGGCGTGGCCGCGCTCAAGTTGCCGCATTTGTCGCGCCTGTCGAACGACGGTATACGCCGGTTTCAGCGTGAAGGCAGTGCGCTGGCCAAGCTCACGCACCCCAACATCGCGCGTCTCACCGATGCGGGCGTGGCCGATGACGGACAGCCGTACCTCGTACTGGAGTACGTAGACGGCACGCGCATCGATCGCTGGTGCGACGAACGGAAGCTCGATCCCGATGCGCGTCTCGCGCTCTTTCAGCAGGTGCTCGCCGCCGTGGCGCATGCGCATGCGTCGCTGCTGGTACACCGTGATCTCAAGCCGTCGAACATTCTTGTCACGGCCGATGGCGCGGTGAAGCTGCTCGACTTCGGTATCGTGAAGCTGCTCGAGGCCGCCCCCGATGGCTCCGATCCGGTCGAGATCACGGGGGTGGGCGGTGGACCACTCACGCCCGAATACGCCGCCCCCGAACAGGTGTCCGGTGGTCCGATCACCACCGCTACCGACATCTACGCGTTGGGCGTGCTGCTCTATCAGCTGCTCTCGGGCCGTCATCCCACGGCCGGAGACTCGCGGTCGGCGGTGGACATGCTGCAGGCCGTGGCCGCCACGATGCCGCGACGTATGAGTGCGGTCGTGGCCGATGAGAAGCTGCGCAAACTCTACGCCGGCGATCTCGATGTGATCGTGGCCAAGACGCTCGAGAAGGATCCGTCGCAGCGCTACGCGTCGGTGGCTGCGCTTTCCGACGATATCGCACGGTTTCAGCGACATGCGCCGGTGAAGGCTCGACCGTCGTCCACGTGGTACCGCACGCAGAAGTTCGTGCGACGTAACCGGCTCGGCGTGACCGTTGGTGCCGGTGTCGTGGCGGCACTGCTCACGGCTACGGTGATCACGGCGCAACAATCCATCGTGGCCCGCACCGAGCGCGATGAGTCCCGCAAGCAGCGTGATCTCGCCCTGCTCGAGGAACGACGCGCCACGGCCGCCAACGGCTTTTTGCAAACGCTCGTGCAAGCGGTGCCCACCGGCGAGCCGTTCACGCCGGCCACGCTCATGACGCGGGCGCGCACGCTGCTCGAGGGCGACTACGCGGCCGATCCGCGTTTTGCGTCGCGCATGCTGCTCGACTTGGCGTCGAGCTTCGAAGCCATCGACGATGCCGCATCAGAACGCGCCCTGCTCGAGCGCGCCCGCGAGCTGGCGGTGCGCAGCGGGGATCTCGAATCGGAAAGTCGGGCGCAATGTTCGTTGGCGTTGCTGGTGTCGCGCGACCCCGACAGCACCGCCGTCTCACGGCCCTTCGTGGATGCCGGCGACGCCGCGATCGCGAAGATGCGCCCCGCCACCGCGGCCGCACAGGTGCCCTGCCTCATGGCACGGGCGCGAATCGTGGGCGAGCTTGGCCCGGCCGACAGCGCGCTTACATATGGCGAGCGGGCACTGGCGGTGGCCGAAGCGTCGGGTGATACGTCGTCGGCCACGTTTACGTCGTTGTTGAGCGAACTTACCGACACCTACCACAACAACAATCGGGTGCGCGACGCGTACAACGTGGCGCTGCGGTGGGCGAATACACTGGAGCGCACGGGTCGCGGCAGCAGCATTCTGATGTTGCGCGCGCGTCAACGCGCCGCCACTGATTTGCGTGACTTGGGCGAGATGCAGTCGGCCGATTCCGCGTTGCGTGACGTGATTGCGTTGGCGCGCCGGATCGATTCTACCGCAGTCCCGCCGTACGTGTCGGTGCTGGCCGGCGAGATCGCCAAGGCACTCGACCGACCCGATTCGGCGGTGGCAGTACTGGAGCGCGCCGTGCTCGACGCGCGTCGCTCCAAAGACAACTTCCGCACCAGCTGGGCCTTGTCGCAGCTGGTGATCACGCTGGCCGACGCCGGACGTGTGGCGCCGGCGACTATACGGCGCGAGGAGTTCGCCAAGGCGAATTCGCTCGGCGCCGGCACCCTCACGATGCTCGATGCGCGCATCGCTGATGCCCGCGGGCAACCCGATCGTTCGCTCCCCGCCTACATGGCGGCGTTGGCCGAGCGCGGGTTTCCCAATGGACGTGGCGCGCCGCCGTATCACCGCGTGGTGTATCGCGCTGCACGCGCCGCGTTGGCCACCGGCAACGCCCGCGCGGCGGATTCGCTGGCCGCGCACGCCGTCCGGCTGGAAGGCATCATGGGTCACAAGCCAACGCAGAGCGGCGACATGGGGCTCTCCATGTTGGTGCGTGCGCGGGCGCAACTCCTGCTCGGCGATAGCACGTCAGCGCGTTCCACGCTGGCCAGCGCGCAGACGGCGCTGCGGTATGGCCTGGGCGTTGGTCACGCGGCAACCCGCGATGCGCAAACGTTGGCGGGAGCACTCGAAGCGGCACTCGCGGCCCGATAGGCCGACTATCTTACGGCGTATCCTCTCCACGGAGTGCGTGTTCTGTCGGTTCCGCTGTCTACCCTGATACGCAATGCCGCCAGCGGCCATCCGACGGCGGTCGGCGAGCTGTATGGTGCGCTGTATCGTGAGCTTCACGCGATTGCCCAGCGTCAACTGCGCGGCAGTGATGGTGCGCTCACGCTGGGCACGACCACGCTGTTGCACGAAGCGTATCTGAACATGCGCGACCGCGAGGGCGATCAGTTTCCCGATCGTGCGCATTTTCTCGCGTACGCGTCGCGCGCGATGCGGGGCTTGGTGATCGATCACGTGCGACGCCGGCAGGCCACGAAGCGCGGTGGCGAGTTCCACATCACGAGTGCCGACACTGATGTGCCGGCGCGAGCGGTAGGCGAGTCGGCGGGCGCGCTCGACGAGCTATCAGACGCGCTCGATCAACTCGCCGCCACCGACGCCGCGCTGGCCGAACTCGTCGATCTGCATTTCTTCGCCGGCTTCTCGTTCGTGGAGATCGCGCAGTTGCGCGGCGTGTCCGACCGTACCGTGCAACGCGATTGGCGGAAAGCACGGCTGCTGCTGCATCACACGTTGCAGCAGTTGGAGCATTAGGGCGTTCAAGGGGCGTTCAAGAGGCGTGCAAGGGGTCAGGGTCGGTGTAAGGGCTATGT
>NZ_JANPLK010000060.1 GCF_031426495.1 Gemmatimonas sp.
CGGGGGGAGGGGGGGGCGCTGGCGGGGGGTACACGGGGCCCGCGCCGTTCACCCCCCGCGTACAACGACTCTCACCCCTTGAACCTCCCTCCCTCCTGCTTCCGTGGGTGTTGGCTGTTTGCGGATTCAGCGGCATACTACCGAATCCCCAACCCGCCCCCATGCCCCGCTTCCGCCTCATCGCCGCCGCCATCGCCCTCAGCGCCGGTGCCCTCTCCGCCCAAGCCCCCGCCGAGCCGGCGCGGGTGCGCTGGGAACGCCAGTGTCAGATCCGCAAGGACAAGTTCGACAAGATCCTGCCGCGGGCGATGCGCGACAATGGCGTCGATATGTGGATCGTGATGCAGAAGGAGAATCAGTTCGATCCCATGTACGAGGATCTCGGCCGCGGGTATGTGGGGAGCGTGGGCTACTACATCTTCACCGATCGCGGCGGTGATCGCATTGAGCGCGCGGCGATCGGGGTGAGCGGCTATCTGCTGGAGCAGTGCAAGGTGTACGATATCGTGCGCGGCTTCGCGCCGCTCAAAGCGTTCATCGCCGAGCGGAATCCGAAGAAAATCGCCCTGAACATGTCGGAAGAAGTCGGTGCGGCCGACGGGTTGTCAAAGACGTCGTATGACCGTCTCGTCAAGGAAATCGGTCCGGAGTTCGCGTCGCGCGTCGTGTCGGCAGAGAAAGTGGTGAGCGACTATCGCTCGGGCTTTACGGCATCGCAGATGGTGGCGCTGGGTGAAGCGGGGGAGATCTCGCGGCGGATCGCCCAGCGGGCGTTGAGCAACGAAGTGATCACGCCGGGGGTGACGACGCTGGAAGATGTGGCGTGGTGGATGATGGATCAGCTGCAGCAACGCGCGCTGGGATCGTCGTTCGATATGCCCTCGGTGTACATCACCGGCCCGAAAGGCATCGAGGCCACGAGCACCGACCGTATCATTCAACGCGGCGACCTGCTCATCATCGACTGGGGCGTGGGCTATCTGAACGTGTGGACCGACGTGAAGCGCATGGCGTACGTGTTGAAGCCCGGCGAGACGGCGGTGCCGAAGGGTATTCAGACGGCGTTCGACAACGCACTTAAGGTGCGCGATGTCATCCGACGCACCATCCGCCCCGGCCCGACCGCCGGCGACATGGTCGAGCAGCTGAAAACGGAGATCGTGAAGTCCGGCTTCCGCATGCAGGGCGCGTTCAACGAAGTGACCAACGACAACCGGGTCGAGGTCATGTTCGGTTGCCACTCCGTGGGCGACCGAGGCCATGGCGCCGGCCCGTCGATCGCGTGGTTCAATCCGCGGCAGATGACGTTCGCGATCAAACCGTACAACCCGTTCTCGATCGAGCTGTTCGCGTGGACCCCCAACCCCGATTGGGGCGGCGCGAAAGTGCGCATTCCGCTCGAGGATGATGCGATCGTTACTGAGCGGGGCGTGGAGTGGCTGTACCCGGTGAATGAACGGGTGTGGGTGATAAAGTAGGGATCGCAGCTGCTAACACCCTAGTGAGCAGGGGGGAGGGTATCAGGGGGCAGGGAGCAGGAACCACGCGCGGTTCACCTGCTTCCTCCTCGCTGTTCAAGGGGGGTTCAAGGGGTTCAAGGGGTCAGAGTCGTTGAACGC
>NZ_JANPLK010000061.1 GCF_031426495.1 Gemmatimonas sp.
TTCAGAATCCCTGGCCGAATTGAATCGGATTAGCTGGCCGCTTTGACCGGAATGCGCAGTCGCGTCTTACCGCGGCAATCGACTGGCTCGATCTCGACGGCGAGTGGCGCGAAATCGCAAAGTTCATCGAGTGGCGCCGGCGCCCTCAGTTGGGCGAGGCCAAAAGTCTTGACCCGAAGGCTGGACCAAGAATCTTGAGCCGGCTGCCGAACCGGCGGGACAAGTGCATTCGATTTCGGGCTCTTCGGGACTTTGTGTGGGTGAGTTGAGCGGGTTTTGAGCCTTGGAGGGTCGTCGGTTCAGAGGGGAAAGCGCTCTTGCGGGACCGGTGGCCGACGGGAAAGTTCGTGAATGACTGTCGAGCAGCGAGGTCCACGGGAGCTGCGGGACGCGTATCGCTTTCCAGGCTTTACGCCGAGCCGTGCGGTGCGGGGGGAAGACGCGGATCCCCGCGTGGTGGTCGTCACGCTGCATCGCCGTCAAAAAAAACGGCCTGCGGAGTCTGTGGCACGATCTGCCGTACGTGGTACGATCAGCGGCTACGGCACGTCCGCGATCTGCCGTGCGGCGCGATGCATGTGCGATTGGCGTTCGCGCTGCGGCGGGTGGCGTGCCGCACGTGCGGTGGCGTGAAGCAAGAGCGTCTCGACTGGCTCGCGGAGAATCCGCACTACACCCGTCGGTTTGCGCGCTATGTCGGCAAGCAGTGCCGTGGTGCGTCGATCACGGAAGTCGCGGAGGACCTGCGGCTCGATTGGCATGCGGTGAAAGCGATGGACATGCTGTACATGCGCGCCCAGCTCGACGTGGCGGGCCCGCCGGCGCCGGCGGTGATTGGCATCGATGAGATTTCGCTTCGGAAGGGGCACGTCTACCGCATCATCGTCAGCGATCTCGAGGCGGGACGGCCGATCTGGTTTGGCGGCGCGGATCGCTCCGAGGCGAGCCTGGCGATGTTCTACGACCAGCTCGGTGTCGCGCGCACGAGCGAGATTCGGCTGGCCGTGATGGATATGTGGCGGGCGTTTCGGAAGGGCACGGAAGCGCATGCGCCGCAGGCCGCCATCCTCTACGACAAGTTTCATGTGCTGCGGCAGCTGAACGACGCGATGGACACGGTGCGCAAGGCGGAGTACAAACGGCTCACGAACCGGGCGGACCGTACCTTCATCAAAGGCCAGAAGTATGTGCTGCTGTCGCACCGCGCCAACCTCAGCATCGAGAAGCGACGTGCGCTGCAGACGCTCTTGGCCGCGAACAAGCGCCTCAATACGGCGTACGTGCTCAAGGAGCAGTTTGCCCAGCTCTGGGAATATCGGAGCGAAGTGTGGGCGCGGAAATTCTTCGAGGGGTGGTGCAAGGCGCTGCGGTGGCAACGCCTCGCGCCGTTTGAGAAATTTGCCGCGCTTATCGAGCGGCACTGGGACGGCATCGCGGCGTACTGCCAGCCCGAGAACAAAGTGGCCCTCGGATTTGTCGAAGGACTCAACAACAAAATCCGGGTGATTCAGCGTCGTTGCTACGGCCTGCGCGACGAGGAATATCTGCGCCTCAAGATCCTCACCTGTACCCTCCCACCACTGCCGCGCGATCAAAACTCGTAGAAATCACCCACACGATTCCACGAAGAGCCATTTATTTTAGCGGCATACTGGGCGGGCCGTCTTCCTTCGCGATAGGCATAGCCATTCTGCAATCTCACCTGAAGACGATAGTGGTGGCCGCCGCCTAACGCTTCGGCGCGG